>JBDRMV010000001.1:0-3704 GCA_043811795.1 bacterium
CCGCAAACCGGACAATTTATATTTCTTTGAATCTCCAGTTTCCTGAAATTCATTTCCAGTGCATTAAAGACAAGAAGTTTCCCGACCAGAAGTTCACCTTTCTCCAGAATATATTTTAATACTTCCGTCGCCTGAATCACACCAAGGACACCGGCGACCGCCCCTAATATTCCCGCTTCCTGACATGAGGGAACCATCCCGGGCGGGGGTGGTTCCGGAAAAACGCAGCGATAACAGGGTCCCTGCCGCGGAATAATGGTAGTCGCCTGACCGTCAAATCTCAATATCCCCGCATGCGAGAAAGGTTTATTTAACATCACGCAGGCATCATTTACCAGATAACGGGTAGGAAAATTATCACTCCCGTCAACTACCATGTCATATTCTTTAATTATATCAATTATGTTTTTTGAAGTAAGCCTTATCGGGTAAGTTATCACTTTTACATCAGAGTTAATGGATTCCAGTTTTTCCCTGGCTGATTCCACCTTTTTATGCCCTATATCTTTCATAAAATGGACAATTTGACGCTGAAGATTATTCATCTCAACAGTGTCTGAATCAACCAGTCCGATTTGACCTATCCCTGCTCCGGCTAAATAATAAGCACAGGGCGAACCCAGACCGCCGCAGCCGATAATTAAAACCTTTGCTTTAAGTAATTTTTTCTGCCCTGTACCGCCGACTTCCGGCAGGATTATCTGACGGCTATACCGCTCAATTTGTTCCTCAGTAAAATTCATTCAAATTTTCCCATTATATATCGGTTCAATAAATATTTTCATTGTTCCTCCGCAAATCAAACCGCTCTCTTCCGGCATTTCTCTCTTGTTAAGTTTGAACTCTAATATTTTTGGTTCCCCGTCTCTCAATACCCTGCAGGCCTCCTGATAAACCTCCGCCTCCACACAACCCCCGCAAATGGAACCTGAAAATGTTCCGTCTTCCAAAACCAGCATCTTTGCGCCGGCTTTTCTGGGCGTAGAACCTTTCGTGTCAACCACTGTAGCCAATGCTCCTTTCTTCCCCTGATTTTTCAGTTCTGCTATTTTCCCAGGACGTCCATTCCCGATTAAAAGTGTACTTCCATCGCTCTCACAGGGCAGGCGGTAACACAGAGTTCGCAGGCAATACATTTTTCATTATTGAAATTCACTTTGCGGGTAACAGAATCAATAACCAGCGCTTCCGTCGGACATACTGATATACAGACGCCGCATTGTGTACATCTTTCTTCATTGCGGACTATATCGCTGCTTAAAAGTTGCACCTGCACGCCGGCCTTTTTTAAATAATTTACTCCTTTCCTGTAGTTTTCTTCCTCACCTTTCAGTTCCAGTACCAGGAGTCCCTCTTCCTGCGGTGTAATATAAGCTTTGAGGATGTTGAATTCAAGGTCGTATTCTTTTACAAGACGGCATATGACAGGCTGGTCAACCACACGCTTCGGAAATTTCAATACAATTCGTTCAGTAACCATTTGCCTCCTTCGGCCTCAACCAAACCGCTCCCGGCTTTGCCAGCGGGGACGCTCACGTGAGAACGACTCGCTCTGGGTTCGCTGCGGGCTGGGGTAAAACTCCTCGCTCACACAGCCCCGTTTGTCAAAAACCGCTCGTATATTTTCTCAAAATCTACTGCTCCAGAGGCCTTTCCTTAAGCGGTTTGAATTTCAGTCCTGAGTCAGGTCCGGGAATAGAAGCAACCTGTTCAGTCAATAAGAACTGTCCTTTTTTTATCCATTCTTTTAAAATCTCCGCAATTTCTTTTGCTTTTGAATAGCTGGATAAGGGCGCTGTTGCGACATCCTTCCCCTGAACAGTAATCTTTCCGCTCTTCAACTGGGCATAAGAAACCTCGCCTAAATTCCCGGGTTTTGCCTGTGGATACGCTTCGCTGTAATCAACAATCGGAGCAAAAATGTCCTCATCTTTAACTGCCGCGTATACGGCAATTTCCTCGTTGAGTATCGGAATGGGTATGCCTATTCCCACCGTAAGAGTTGAACCGTAACCGAACATACTTGTTCCTTTGAGCCATTCGGAAGACATTTCTTTCAAATCCCCGATAACGGCAAGCGTTCCTGCGGGAGCCACCGGGACACCGTTTTCTCTTCTTTTGACCGTCGGGTTGTGCTGGGTTCCCTGCCACACTACATAACCGATTCCGCCGCCGAGGAAAATCCTTGTTCCAATCCCTGTAGTTTTGTACAGCGGGTCGTTCAGCAGGGGCGACAACTGTCCTGCGCTGCAGTAATTTGCATTACCCAGATTCGGCTTCAGCGCGCCCATGTAGGTGTAAATTATTTTGTCGCTTAAATTGACCGCCACGTTGTAATTCTGATATACGTTCCGCGGGTTGAAAAGAACAGCCTCATTTACATCCTTGATGTTTATCCATGTCTCCAGCTTCCTTCTTGGATAGCAATCAGTGCCGTACGCCGCAGCAATAAGCTTGATGTCGCGGCCTTCGACAAAATCCTCTATCACATGACCTCCGCCATACCTGAACTCGCCCGGATAGACCTTATTACGCGGGTCATCGTCGGGCAGATGCGTGCATCCGAGATAAACATCTACTGCGGCAAAACCGCAATAAGCAGGGACATCGTTAAGGGTGCAGGACCCTCCTCCCAGTTTTATCTTCGGCTTGGAATGCCCTATATTGAGATACATCCCGCTGGAACACATCGGGCCGAATGTTCCGGTTGTCACGACGTCCACTTCCTTCGCTGCGGTCTTTGCCCCGTTTTTACTTACAAAATCCGTCATCTCCTCGGCAGTTAATACAACCGCTTCGCCTTTCTTTACTTTTTCATTTATTTCGGAAATCGTCTTCGCCATTTTAATCCTCCCTGTTATACTTTTTCATTCGCCCCATTAGAGCCAAAGCTCTCAACGGGGTAAACCTGTAATTCCCGGCCGCTTAGCCCCCTGCGGGGCATCGCATCAGCCATAATATGTTACATCTCTCCAGGATAATTTTACTTCTAAACATTAAACACCTCCGTCGATAAATATCTGTCTCCTGAATCGGGAAGAATCACAACAATCATCTTTCCCTTATTTTCCTTTCGTCCGGCTACTTTTATTGCCGCATAAACAGCCGCTCCGGAGGAAATTCCGGCAAATATCCCTTCTTCTTTTGCGAGTTTTCTCGCAGTTTTCATCGCATCTTCATTTTCAACCTTTATTATCTCATCAATAATTTCTCTGTTTAAAACTTCCGGAACAAACCCGGCGCCTATTCCCTGAATCTTGTGCGGACCCGCCGGGCCGCCGGAAAGAACCGCTGAATCCGCCGGTTCAACGGCAATTGCTTTGAATCCCGGCTGTTTCTTTTTTATTGCTTCGGCTATCCCTGTAATTGTTCCGCCGGTTCCCACGCCTGAAACAAGAATGTCCGCCTTCCCGTCCGTGTCCCTCCAGATTTCCAGTGCAGTGGTTTTCCGGTGGATTTCGGGATTGGCGGGATTTTTAAACTGCTGGGGCATAAATGCTTTGCTGTTCTTCTTTGTAATTTCTCCGGCCTTATCAATAGCCCCTTTCATTCCCTCACTGCCGGGAGTCAAAATTATTTCGGCGCCAAATGCCTTGAGCATCGTTCTCCTCTCAATGCTCATCGTATCCGGCATTGTAAGAATCAAACGGTATCCCTTAACCGCGCACACAAAAGCAAGCGCAATACCGGTGTTACCGCAGGAC
>JBDRMV010000002.1:0-5345 GCA_043811795.1 bacterium
TTGTTTCGTTTAAGATTTCAAGCGACTTCTCATCCCTGAATTTCGTCGCACCTGCGCCGCAGACATCCAGAACGACGGGAATGCCTTTTTTGTTTGCGGCTTTTGCGGCAATTTTCATTGCTTCAATAAATTCCCCCGTCAGAGTTCCTATATTCAGTACAAGCGCCGACGCCATGGACGCCATATCCGCAACTTCCTCTTTTGCGTGAGCCATCACGGGAGATGCGCCAAAGACCTTTACGATATTCGCGCAGTCGTAAATCGTAACCCAGTTGGTCAGGTGATGGACCAGCGGTTTTTCTTTTCTTACCTTCTCCAGCAATTCATAAATCTCCATACAACCTCCTATGATAAATTCCAGGTATCCCTCCCCCTCTCGCCCGGGGGAATACGTCCAGGAATTGGAATTATACATGAATTCATCAGAAATTAAAAGTCGACATTTACGCACACACGTTGCATTATTTTAATTAAATGTTAAAATTTGTATTGAAACGCGCGGAATATCAGAAAATGAAAATTATGAGGTAAAACAAATGAACAATTCGAAATTTCCGAAACAGGCGATTGACGGAAACGCCGCTGCGGCTCACGCCGCTTACGCTTTCAGCGAGGTGGCGGCAATCTATCCCATAACCCCGTCCTCGCCGATGGGCGAACTTGCCGACCAGTGGGCGGCGGAAGGCAGAAAAAACATTTTCGGCGAGACCGTCAACGTCGTTGAAATGCAGTCGGAAGCGGGGGCAGCCGGCGCAATCCACGGTTCACTGAGCGCCGGCGCAATGACAACGACGTTCACCGCTTCCCAGGGCCTGATGCTGATGCTTCCTAATATGCACAAAATCGCCGGCGAACTGCTCCCGGCGGTCTTTCACGTTTCGGCAAGGTCGCTCGCCTGCCAGGCGCTCTCCATCTTCGGGGACCATTCCGACGTGATGTCCGCGAGAAACACCGGCTTCGCTCTTATGGCCGCATCTTCCATTCAGGAAGTAATGGACCTGGCAATCGTTTCACACCTTGCTACGCTTGAAGCGAGCATTCCGTTTCTGAATTTCTTTGACGGTTTCCGGACTTCCCATGAGATTCAGAAAGTAGAAATTATTCCCTGCGAAATAATGGCTGAGATGCTCGATATGAAATACGTGGAAAATTTCAGGAAACGTGCTCTCAATCCAAATGCGCCTTTCGTAAAAGTCGGCGCCGAAAACTCTGACGTTTATTTTCAGGGACGGGAAACCGCAAATAAATATTATTTAAAAGCCCCGTCAATCGTGAAAAAATATATGGACCTTGCCGGAAAGAAAATCGGGAGGTCATACAAACTGTTTGAATACACCGGCGCTCCGGATGCGGAAAAAATAATTATTGCAATGGGCTCGGGCTGCGACACGATAGAGGAAACGGTAAATTACTTAACAAAAAAAGGAGAAAAAGTCGGGGGGATAAAAGTTCACCTTTACCGGCCGTTTTCCGTAGATGATTTCGTTTCGGAAATTCCGCAGACCGTCAGGAAAATTGCCGTTCTGGACAGAACAAAAGAACCGGGGTCAATCGGAGAACCCCTGTACCTGGACGTCGTAGCGGCGCTGAAAGACCGCAGGATAAAAATTACAGGGGGGAGATACGGTCTTTCTTCAAAGGAATTCACCCCTTCAATGGTGAAGGCTGTTTTTAACTATCTGGACGGGGACGGTGTCAGCGGTTTCACGGTGGGAATCACGGACGACGTAACGAACAGGTCGATTCCCGTTAACGAAGAAATTGTTTCCGAGCCCGTTGGGGTCGTGAGATGCAAGTTCTGGGGTTACGGCTCCGACGGCACTGTCGGCGCCTGCAAAAACTCAATAAAGATAATCGGAGACAACACGGATATGAACGCGCAGGGTTACTTCGTTTATGACTCAAAAAAATCGGGAGGGATTACGGTTTCATATCTGCGGTTCGGGAAAGAAAAGATACAGTCGCCTTATCTTCCGGCTATGTTCGATTTCATCGCACTTCACAAGGACTCCTACATAGGACGATACGACATTCTTGAAGGAATAAAGGAAGGCGGGATTTTCCTTTTGAATTCGCAGCGGAAAGACGGGGAGATTTTTGAAAACTTAACCGAAGAGATGCAGAAAATCATCATTGAAAAGAAAATTCATCTTTACAATATTGACGCCTTAAAAATTGCGCAGGAAGCGGGTCTCGGAACCCGCATAAACACCGTGATGATGGCCGCTTTCTTCAAGATTTCGGGAGTCCTCGAAGAAAAAAAAGCTATTGAACTTCTAAAAAAAGCGATAAAGAAAACTTACGGAATAAAAGGAGACAAGGTGGTGCAGATGAACTGGGAATGCGTGGATAAGACATCCGCCGCGCTCGTCAAGGTTCCCGTTCCGGAAAAAATAACCAAATCGGCAAAAATTTCAAAACTTCTGCCCGACAATGCCTCTGATTTTGAAAAAAATATTATAGAACCCATAATGCGGCTAAAAGGAGATACAATTCCCGTTTCAAGAATGCCTTCGGACGGAGTAGTGCCAACGGCAACCTCAAAACTGGAGAAGAGGGGTGTCGCTCCGTTTGTTCCCCGGTGGAAGCCTGATAAATGCATACAGTGCAACCAGTGCTCCTACATCTGCCCGCACGCCACAATCAGGGCAAAACAAATCGCCCCGGAGGCATTGGAGAAAGCGTCCGTTTCTTTCAAAACGGTTTCATCAAAAACAAAAAACGGCAAAAACCTCGCATACCGTCTTCAGGTGTATATCGAGGACTGCGTCGGCTGCGCCAACTGCGTGAACATCTGTCCTGCCGATGCGCTGGAAATGGCCCCGATAGAAGAAGAAAGGAAAGCATGCGAGGCGGAAAACGCAATTTTCTTTGACGACCTTCCCGACAACATTACCGACGGCGTGAAAATCGCAACAATAAAAGGGAGCCAGTTTCTGAAACCGCTGTTTGAATTCAACGGCGCATGCGGCGGATGCGGCGAGACGGCATACATAAAAATCGCAACGCAGCTTTTCGGCGAGAGAATGGTTATCGCGAACGCAACGGGATGCTCCTCGATTTACGGCGGAACATTCCCCACCATTCCCTACTGCAAGACAAAAGAGGGGACAGGACCCTGCTGGGCTAACTCCCTTTTTGAGGACAACGCGGAATACGGTTTCGGAATGCGGCTCGCCGTGAACACAAACAGGAAACAATTGCTTTCAAACATTGACAGGATTTTGAAACTCGGAACGAATGCCGAACTAAAGAGCGCCCTCCTGAAGAATAAGGAACTTTGGAATATTATCGGTGACGAAGCAAAAGAAGCGGCGAAAAAAACACGCTCCATCCTTGCCCCCGCAGTTAAAAAATCCCTCGGAGAAACAAAAAAAGTCCTGTCAAAAATCATAGAACTTCAGAACTACTTCGTTGAAAAGAGCGTCTGGTGCATCGGAGGGGACGGCTGGGCGTACGACATCGGCTACGGAGGGCTTGACCACGTCCTCGCTTCAAAGCAGAACGTAAACATTCTCGTGCTGGATTCGGAGGTTTATTCAAACACCGGCGGTCAGGCATCAAAAGCTACGCCGCTGGGCGCGTCGGCAAAATTTGCGATTTCGGGCAAGGAAGTCCGCAAGAAAGACCTCGGTCTTATGGCAATGTCTTATAATTACGTTTACGTCGCAAGCTGTTCAATAGGAGCAAATAAACAGCAGTATCTGAACGCTCTTGTTGAAGCGGAATCTTACAACGGCTCCTCTCTAATAATCTGCTATTCTCCCTGCATTAATCACGGTCTTGATATGTCAAAATCCGTCCAGGAGGAGAAACTCGCGGTCGACTGCGGCTACTGGCCGTTATACAGGTACAACCCCTCTCTCTCAAAAGAAGGCAAAAACCCCTTCAAACTTGAGTCAAAGGAACCGAACGGCAAATTTCAGGAATTTCTCCAGAGCGAAGTGAGATTCAGTTCCGTAAAAAAACTGTTTCCCGGCAGGGCGGACGAACTCTTTGCCAAAGCCGAAAAGACAATGCTCGAAAGATACAACAGCTATAAGAAACTGGCTCAGGATTAAGTAAAAAATTTTGTTTTAAATTCATCAATTATTTTCAGCAATTGCTCAACACTTTCCGCCGACGATACTTCTGCCCTGGCGCGGGCGGAGCCCGGAAAATCCTTCAAATACCAGAGGGCAGCTTTTTTCATAAATCCGGTTTTGCCGGCAGGTGATTTTTCGCTGTATTTTTCAATATAAGAGAGATGCTTTTTAAGCAGAACTATTTTCTGCGTAACCGTTCTTTTTTCAGGCGGCATACCCGACTTAAGGTAATTTTTAATGTCGGTGAATATACAGGGGTTACCGAAAGCGCCCCGGGCGACAAATATCCCGTCACAGCCGGTTTCTTTGAACATCTTTTCCGCAAGGTGATGCGAAAAAATATTCCCGCTGCCGAAGACGGGGATGCCGGCGATGCCCTTTACTTTTCTTATCGCCTCATAATCGACTTCCCCGCCGTACATTTGTTTTCTCGTCCTTCCGTGCACAAAAAGAGCCGCAGCGCCCGCATCTTCACATCCCTTTGCTATACGAACAATCTTTGCAATATCTACCCTGTCAAAACCAACACGCAATTTTACGGTTACAGGGGTGGGAACCGACGAAGATATTTTTTTCACTATCCCGAAAAGAATCTCCGGCTTTTTAAGCAGAGCAGCGCCTGAGCCGGCGCTTATAACTTTTCTTACGGGACAGGCGGCATTAATGTCAATAAATTCCGCATCGGATTCCTCCAAAACCGTATGCGCCGCTTCGTTCATAATATCCGGGTCGCACCCGAGAATCTGACACGCTGTCGGCCTGTCTTTTTTAATTGTTTTAAGAAATGTCATTGTTTTTCTCTGCCCGCGGACAACGGCATTTGCAGAAACCATCTCGAAAAACGCCATTCCCGCCCCGCCCTCACGGCACATCATACGGAACGCAATGTCCGACACGCCTGAAAGTGGCGACAAGAAAATATTTGATTTAAAAACTTTCCCGCCGATTTTTACCCCGTGAGAGAAAGACCTGACGCCGGACGAGGGCATCGTCTTATCCCCAACAGGTTTTACCATCATGGTCAATTCTACAAAAAACCGCTCACAACTCAAATTATTTTGCTATAATTAATCTGCATTATTCATACTGAGGGTATTTTTGATGAAAGTGTTATTAAAAAAAAATGGGTCACTTCTATTTTACGGGGTCAGTTCTATTTTGAAAAATGGGTCACTTCTATTTTTTACTTTTGTATAGTAAGAAAAAATAGAGGTGACCCTATTTTTCAAGAGCTGACCCCATCCTGTGAAATAGAGGTGA
>JBDRMV010000003.1:0-17736 GCA_043811795.1 bacterium
AAACCTGGCATACGCCTCATCCTGATACCTTAAAAGGTCATCATCCGAAACATTTGATAAATTAACCGCGACGCTGTCATAAAAATTGGACGCCTCCATCTGCTGAAAACTGTAAGGGTCCACGAGACCTTTCCTGCAGGCGAGCTGATACACCTGCGTTCCCGGATACGAGGCAAGAACCATAAACTTCGACTGGTCGGCATCCAGCTCAAAGGCAAATTCCATTGTTTCCTTTATCGTTTCGTGCGTGTCGCCCGGATGACCGAATATATAACTTGCAAAACAGGTAAGGTTTGCCTCCTTCATAATTCTTATAGCTCTTCTGAACTGGTCTTTGGTTTCTTTCTTTCCGATTTTTTTCAAAATGTCAACGTTCCCGCTCTCAACGCCTATGCCGGCAAAACAGCACCCGGATTTTTTCAAAGCATTTACCAGTTCTTCCGACACATAGTCAGCCCTGAACTGAACCGAATAATGCACATTTAAATTTTCTGCTGTTAACCGGTTGCAAATGTCAATCGCCCTCTTCCTGTCAGCGGCAAAAGAATCGTCAAAGAACGCTATATTTTTCACCTTAAGCGTATCTGCGATATACCTTATCTCATCCACAACGCTTTCCGCCGAACGAAACCTCAATTTTTTCTTCCATGTTACTTCGGAAGCGCAAAAAATACAGTCATAGGGGCACCCCCTGCTCGTAAAAAGCGCAAGATGGGGTCCTTTTCCAAAATACGTCGGATCTTCGTATTCGTCTATTTTCATCAGGTCCCACGCAGGAAAGGGAAGCGAATCAAGATCTTTGATAAAAGGCCTTACGGGATTGACCTTTATCTTACCATCTTTCCTGTATAGAAGATTTTTAATAGCGCCTGTGTCCCTTTTCTTCTCAAGGGTATCTATCAACTCAAGCAGCGCCGTCTCTCCTTCCCCGACGATACCATATTTAATTCCTTCATACATTGAAGTCATTGGAGTACCCGTAACATGAGAACCTCCGACAATCGTCACAACACTGCTGTCCAGCTTCATTATTTCCTGTGATATTTTAACAACAACCGGGAATCTCGGAGTAAGGGTTGTAAAACAAACATATTTCGGTGACTGCTTCAGAATTATCTCTGCCATTTGAAATGGAGTTTCAGCCGGCAACACCTCAAAATCCACAATTGAGCAATCATAATTACCGCTTTCCCGAATATATGAAGCAAGCATACCTAAATTCAACGGGCACCTGATAACGCCCTGTTTTTTCCACTCTCCCGACTTCTGGAGGTTGGGTGGTCTTACAAAAACAACTTTGGCTTTACTCATTCCTCTGTAAGAATACTAAACCTCTTCAGAATCCTGGATTTATTTTCTTTATACCATTTCATCGTTTTATGAATCCCCTCTTCAATATCCGTTTTCGGTGACCATCTTAAAAGTTCTCTGGCTTTTTCTATGCTCGTCACTCTGTATTTTTCGCCGGCGGGCTTTGCCGTATCCCATTTTATTTTTACCTCTTTTCCCGTCAGTTCATGAGCATTCCCCGCAATAGTCTCCGCCAATTTTTTAATTGATACGGGTTCCCCCGTTCCGAGGTTCAGAGGTTCCCGCACCTGTTTTTCAACCATCAGTATTAGAAAATCAGCGGCATCTTCCGAATAAAGAAAATCCCTTACTGCCGAGCCGTCTCCCCATATTTTAAGAGGATTTTCGCCTTTTAACACCCTGTATATGAGCGCAGGTATGACAAGAGATGATTCAGGATTAAAATTATCATACGGGCCGTATGTGTTGGTCGGACGAACGACAAAAAGGTTTTTAAGACCGTACTGAAGTTTATACGCTTCAAGCTGCATTTCACCGACCATCTTTGCAATCCCTCCGAACCTGTCCGAAGGATGCGGAAGACCCGTCCATGCGTTTTTCTCTTTAAAGACACGCGCGGGGGGATATACGCAAATACTGCTGACATATAAAAAATTCTCCACGGCGGCCTTCCTTGCCGCCTCCATAATCTGAATATCTATAAGGATATTACCTATCAGAAAAGTCGATGCCTTCGTTTTAGCAACCCCTATGCTTCCCTTGATTCCGGCAAGGTGAAAAACAATCTGAATGTCTCTCACGACATCGGCACAGACATCCTTATCCCTGAGGTCACCTTTTATAAATTCCACATCATGCTCAAACGGAAATCCTTCATCAAGACTGACGACCCTGACCTGGGCTCCTTTACGGACAAGTTTCTTCACCAGAGGGATGCCTATCAAACCCGTCCCGCCGGTGACCAGAACCTTCTTTCCCTTAAAATAACCGCTCATACGCTGAAACCCCGTATCCCGTTATGTATTATAGCCCTATTACTGCTGCTCATTTCCGCATTGTAGCATGAAAGCTTGCTTTCATTTTGCGAGCAAGCTCGCACGCTACAAAACCTAAATATCCGTGACACTTTCATTCTCATTTGCCCTTATGGTGTGAACGTTTCATCCTTGCTAAAACCGTCAAAAACACGGCATATATGGGAAATAAAATTTTTCCCGATCTCCGTAACGTTAATCGCACCGTCCGAAATCTCCAATAAACTGTCATCGGCAAAGCGTTTTAAAGCAGCCATTTCCTTTTTAAAATATTCCATAAAGCATAACTCATATTTTTTTCCAATATCCCCGTAATCAACTGAGAAGTAGCTGCGCAGAGAATGTATAATATCGCGTCTTATCACGTCATCCGTATTTAATTTATAGCCGCGGGAAACCGGGAACCTGCCCTCCATAACAGCGGCCTCATACTCGGACAGCGAATAAACATTCTGAAAATAGCAGTTATTCGCGATATTGCCCGAACTGCCCGTACCCAGACCTATTATGTCATGATATCTCCCTGCCGTATAGCCCAGGGAATTCCAGTACAGCGTCCTCTCCTTTAATGCCTTTGACAGAACATCGTCCGGTTTCGCCAGATGTTCGAAACCGATGCGTACATAACCGTTCCTTACAAGTGTTTGAACGGCCTCATAAAAAATAACGGCCCTTTCACAGACATCGGGTAATTCGGATTTTTTCATCAGTTTCTGATGCTTTTTGAGTTCAGGCGCATAATGAAGCAGCAGCAGGGAAATGCGGTCGGGCGATAATTCCATTACAGTGTCAATTGTTTTCCTGAAAGATTCTCTGGTCTGCCGGGGCAAACCCCACATGATATCAAAATTAACACCGTTAAAATACTTCCTTATGTCCGGTTCAAGCAGGACCTCCGTCACCGGACGCGGCTGTACTCTGTTAATGGCTTTTTGAACATCAGAGTCAAATTCCTGGACGCCGAAGGACACTCTATTGATGCCTTTCGAGTGATAATATTTCATTTTTTCCTTATCAACTTCACGCGGATCTATTTCTATCGCGAACTCGTCTAACTTTTTTATATCCGCTACCCTCTGAATCTTTTTTATAAGCTGGTCGAATTCCTTCTCCCGCAGGATTGTCGGAGAACCGCCGCCGAGATGGATTTCCCTGACATTGGCTTTGACCGAATTTTTCTCCAGAAAACCGGCGAGAATGTCTATTTCGCGGTACAGGCAGTCCATGTAGCCTTTTACCTTTTCGTAATCATCTGTAAAATAAGTATGGCACGTGCAGTAGAAACACTGGTGCCTGCAAAACGGAATATGTATATACAGCATCAGCGGCGTGTCCTTCCTTCGGGAAAACATGTTCTTCATGGCAGCCCTGTATTTTTCGTCGCCGGCCTGCTGCGCCCAGAAACTTTTGTGAGGGTACTCCACATACATAGCGTATAACGGGCTGTATTTTCGCACCAAACGCTTGAGCATATCAGCATCCATATCTGTCAGCATACCGTTTATCCTCCGGGGGCTGTTACCCTCATCTTTTTATCCTTCTTTTTTGCGATTAAATCATCACACTTTTTCCTGAATTCCCGCAAATCATCCAGTTCAAGTTTGTACGGCTTGATAAAAAACCTGCCATAATTCGTGAAATACCGGTCACCTGCCATATAGAGATTTTCGGGAACGCAGTCCACAAGCAAACCGTCTCTCAATGCCTGCTCAAACACCTCGGTACCGGCAAACGGCACAATATTCATAAGAAGGACTTTATCAACATTTATATCCCTGATCATATCATAAGTGTCCTGCAGCGTTTCCCGCGTTTCTTCCGGCATCCCCATAATGAAAAACGCATTTACAAACAAATGCTCATACTTTCGGGTGAGTTCAACAACTTCGTATATTTTTTCCCTCGGCAGATTCTTCTTCATTATTTTATTACGGATAAAATCAGAACCGCTCTCTATCGCAAGACCTGTTCTCACCATCCCGGCGGAAACCAGGGCGTCCATCACTTCTTCGTCCAGGGTTATTATTGACAGCCCGTTCGGCGTCTCAAACTGAATATCCAGATTTCTCTTTGCGATAAGATTGCATATTCCAAGCACATGCGACTTTTTCAGTGTCAGGTTGTCGTCCATAAACGAGAAATGCCTGTGGCTGTATTTGTTGTAGACAAACTCTATTTCATCCACCACATTTTCAGGCGACCGCGGTCTCCAGGACGGCCCCATGTTACGGAACATTGAACAGAATGAACAGCGCCTGGGACAACTGCGGCTGGATATTATCGGGACCGAAGTGTTTATGGGAAGATTCTTCGGATTGTGCCAGTTTGAAGTATCAACATAGTAATCTTTCAGGTCGACCAGATCGTACGCGGGAAATGGAATAGTGTCCGCGTCTTCTATGAATTTCGTTTTCGGATTCACCACAATCTTCCCATTGTGTTTATACGCAATCCCGTCAATCCCGCCGAATTCAGAACCGCCCTTCTTAAGAACATTCACAAGCTGCACGGCTGATTCTTCGCCCTCTCCGAGGACAATCCAGTCCACAGACGGGCAATTTTTCAAAATATCCGTCGCGTATATTGTGGGATGAATTCCTCCCGCCACAACCGGAATATCGCAGAATTTCTCCCTGCACACCGCCGATAACTTAACAAGTTCGGGAAAATTGCCGGAAAAAAGGCATCCGAATCCTATGATTTCCGGGCGGAATTCAGAAACCGCCTCAATCAGCTTTGCTCTGTGAAACCCGTCGTACTGCTGCTGTGTCTCCGCACCGGTGGAATCAAACGTCTTTAAATCAACTATCTTCACTTCATCGCCGTTTTTCTTAAAAACAGCGGCCAGATACATCAGACTGGAAGGAAGATAATATTCCCTGTTATAAAACCTGAACGGTTTCGGCGGATTAACCAGAAGTATTCTCATAAATGAGCCAGCCCTTCTTCTTTCAGCATTTTCTGCAATTCAAGATAGTTATTGACGATACTCTCATTGCTGAATCCTCTGCCCCACGGCGTCTGCTCCTCGTATTCAAAGGTCAGTTCGGGTATCTCATCATCGTATCTGCCGTACATATGCATGGTTTTGTCCCAATCGGCTTTGATTCGTTTTATTCCGAACTTTTTCGGATTGTTGAAGACCTCTGTCCCCGGCCGGACAGTAAATATGGATAAATAAACAAGATCCGGTGCGGTCTCTTTAATAAATTTCTTCGTCTGTTCAACAATATCTTCAGGTTCGCCGGGCAGACCGATAATCATATAGACCCTGGTTTCAATACCGTTCTTCTTCAGTATGGAAATCGTATCCTTTGCCCGATGCACATCCACTTTCTTATTTATAATATCCAACGCTCTTTGCGAAATGCTTTCAACGCCCATGCACATTGTTATGCACCCCGACTCTTTTGCAAGACCGGCAATTTCGGGAGTAATGCCGTCAACCCTGCACTGCCCCCTCCATATAATCCCCGTTCTGCCGATTGCTTCAAGATACGGAATAGCCCTGTCTCTCCTGACAGGTATTCCTATCTCGTCGAGTAAACTTATCCCCTTCAGCCCGTATTCTTTTTTAAGATATTCAATCTCCGCCTCAATTAATTCGGGTTTTCTATGCCGTATCCCGGGGCTGTACTCTTTTGTCTTCGGGATATCACAGAAGTAACAATGGTACGGGCATCCCCTGCTGAATATAACCGTCGTCCCGAGTAACCGGTCAAAACCCTTCCTGTTCTTAAGAGTCATAAGACCTTCTCTCGCAATGGTTGCCGACGGCAGCCACTTTCTGCTCGGATAAGGATAACTGTTGATATCTACGGGGGTCTTCTGTATGTAAATCTTTTTCAGATTTGAGTTAATAACATCATCCACTGCTTTAATAACGGACTCTTCTCCATCGCCTATTATAAGGGAATCAAATATTTTTAAGCACTCATCCTGGAATACGGTGGCATGCGGCCCGCCGGCAATATGTTTGGCAGCCGGATAACGTCCCCTTAAATTTTCCACTATCAACAACTGCTCGTTATAATCAAGGGTATATACGGAATGGAGGTAAACGTCGCATTCGGGTATATGATATACCGCAAATTTTTTCTTTATGCCCCTTAAATCAATGAGAGAAAGTTCTATTTTACTTCCAAAATTCGCATCAAGCACCGTCAGTATCTGGAAATGCGTATGCGGATCGCCCTTGAACGGGTCAAAAAGATAATCGCTGCTCGGGAATATGAATCCTATTTTCAGCATCTGCTCTTTTCCCTGAATATTTTTGCGAGAGACAGCGCGGTAATCGTCCCTACGGAAGCAATCCGCCCCGTTTTAATCGCTTGTATTATTTCACGTTCATCCATCAAAATTATTTCCATATCTTCAAGATCGCCCGACATGGGTTTTGCCACCCGCCTCGCATTCCCCGCATAAAAAAAATAAACTCTCCCGCAGCCGTAATTAACGTTCGGAACCATATTTCCAAGCGGCATCCATTCCTCCGAAGCATATCCCGTTTCCTCTAAAAGTTCCCGCCGGGCGGTATGCAGAGGTTCTTCTCCTTTTTCTATCCTGCCTGCCGGCAGGACCACGCTGACGGCGCCGAATCCGTGAAGGTACTGCCTGGACATTACTATTTTCCCTCCGGTATTCCGCGCCACCATTACCGCCGATTCAGGCAGCTGTATCTGGTAATAATCATCTACTATCCGCCCGTCGGGTAATTTCAAACGCTCAACCGAAATTTTGATCCTGGGCCCGGCAGTAAAAACGTCTTTTCTTTCAAGGACTTCCCAAAAAACATTTTTACCGGCCACGGCTTTTTTATCCATAAGATTTTAAAGTTCTTTGTAATTTTTCCTGTACCACTCTATTGCCCTGCTTATACCTTCATTCAAAGACACTTCCGGCTCCCAGCCAAGCTCTCTTTTTGCTTTAGCCGTATCAAGACAGAGCTTTGTCTTTATGCTGGGTTTTGATTCATCGTATTCAACTTTCAGATTTTTACCCGCACAGCCAATGATTTTTTTAACGAGATCTCTTACGGAAACGGAATACCCCATGCCAACGTTATATATTTCAAATTTGCTCTTCTGTTTATCCATCGCAATATCTATAAAATTCACAAGGTCGGAAACATACAGCAGGTCCCTCTCCTCATAACCCTGTCCCCAGACGGTTATTTTTCCGCATTCGCCGGCGGTCATAACTTTTGTTACGGTCGCTCCGAAAACATGGGATCTTTCAAGGTCAAACTTGTCATAGGGCCCGTAAATGTTTGAATGTCTTATCACGGTGTATTTGGTTGTTCCTATCCCTGAATAAAATTCACACATTTTTTCATTGTACACTTTCGTCCAGGCGCCGCCGAAATAATTCGGATAAATTTCTTCGTTCGCGTCAAAATCGGTTTCTTTGACAGGGATATCACTTGATTGGTACATTGTCGTGCAACTTAAAAAGACGGCATGTTTTATCTTGCAATCATATGCAGCTCTGAAAATAAGAGCATTCATAACTGCATTGTCCGTAACATGATAATACGGTTTTGTAACAATATCTTTGGCGCCGGACGTGGTTGCCGCCGCCTGTATGACAATGTCCATTCCTTTTATTGCTCCGCTGACATCATCCCTGTTTGTAAGGTCGGCTTCTATCATTTTTATTTTAGGATTATCCAGCGGTTCGGACTTAAAATACGTTCCGTAAACTTTACACCCATCCAGCGCGGCAAAATATTCCGCAACATTCCTGCCGATAAAGCCGGTACTTCCGCAGACAAGAATTTTCCTTTTCACTTTTTCCACGTTTCCCTGTTAGCCAGCCACCACTGCGCCGTTTTCCTGATTCCCTCATCCGTCGTGTATTCCGGCCGCCAGCCAAGAATTTTTTTTATTTTAGATATATCAAGAGCCCTGAATTTAATGGTTGTCGGTTTTGACAGGTCATAGTTTATCTTCGACGGCTTGTGTCCCGTATGCTTCAATGCGCGCTCGACCACTTCGCCGACAGTGGTCTTCATTCCCGAACCTATATTGAAAACATCAAACTTTACGCTGTCATTCTTCAGCATCATCACAATAGCCCTCGCAAAATCCTCGGAATAAATAACGTCCCTCGTGACTTCCGGGCTTCCCCATACTTCAAAAGGATCCATTTTATCGGCAGCCTTGCGTATAATCGCCGGTATAAAATACGACCTTTCAGGATTGAAACTTGCATAGTGCCCATAGATATTAGCTGCTCTTACGATAATTATCTCAATGCCTGTTTTTTCATGCCAGAACCGGCACAATTTTTCAATAAATCTCGTTAACCATCCGTATGCAAAATAAGCGGGATGGGGATCTTTATTCATGTCCAGTTCATTTTCTTTTATGTACCCTTCAAACTCCTGATAAACTGCTGATGTGCCTATGTAAATAACCCGTTTAACTTTTTCATAAAAAAACGCCTCGAACATCTGCGCATTCATTATGATATTGTCGTTCAGGAACTTCCACGGCTGTGAAGTCATAACCTTGGAGCCGCCCGAATGAGAGGCAGCCATAATTGCGCAATCGCAGCCCCGGACCATCAACCTGCAGTCATCCAGCGTTCTCAAATCGCCTTTTACATACTGAATTCTCTCGTGTTTGATAACGGGCTCCGTTGTCCTGTAAGAACCTCTGATTTTCGTATCCGGATAATTATCAAGTATATACTGCGCTATTGCCGAACCGACCGAGCCGGTAGCTCCCGCTAAAAAGATTAATTTATTATCTAACTGCATTTTTGCACCCAAATTATTTTACTACCTATTTTTTCCGAACTTCCAAAACCGACGGCGATTGGCAAGCAATGAGTTATCATTCTTATGTTCCCAATCGTAAACAAAAGGTTCGGAATTTAAATCTTTACTGAAACAGCGGGTAACTTCAAAATTATTGTTCTCAAATATCCTCTCTATATAATACGGGCCGGGACGGCTTCCGGTTCCGTCAAGGGCTTCGTCATTACCTTCCGGATCATCTACAAGAATTATCTTTGAGGAGTCCGTAGAGTCGCAAACGACAGTTTCAAGCAGGATATTATCCGCCATCTTTGCACAGCAGTTTAAATGTTTTTCAACATTTTTCAAATGGTAGACAAGCCCGAAATTGATAATCAAATCAAATTTCCCAAATTCGGAAAAATCATTTTCCAGGTTAAACTGTCTGCATTTATAATTTTTAATCCGGGAGTTCTTTAATTGCGCCAAAACCACATTCATGAGTCTTCCTTCCAGAGACAGTACTTCGGCGCCAAGTTCTGCAAAAAACCCTCCAATGTCTCCTATACCTCCCCCCAGTTCAAGAATTTTTCTGTTTTTAAAGAAATCAAGACCGTACAATTCTAAAATTTTATTTATACGCTTCATTGTCCATTCCAGATACTGCGGGTGAAAAATATTTGTGTCATCAAAAACCGTGTTAAGATAGATATGCCGCTCGATTGGCGACATTGTACTAATTTGTGATTTAATCATAAGATGTTTTAATTTTTGCAGATATGCCCTAAAACCCAGCCACTTAATAATTTTTGCCAGCATAACTATCCTCCTTTACTTTTATACAACCTTAACATAAGAATCTAATCCCAATCAAAACTTTGCCACGACAAATATCATATAAATTCATAACACCTTTTTAATCTCTGTTAATCTGTGAATTATTTTATCAGCTTTTTCCAAATATTTTCTATCCAGAGTAGAGCAGACCGCCACACAATACATTCCGGCTCTCACCGCCGCCTCAATTCCCATTGGCGCATTTTCAACCACTACACAGCCGGAAGGAGCCACCGTGAGCCGCTCGGCGGCCGCCAGATACGAGTCAGGCGCAGGTTTGCAATTATCCGTATCATCTCCCGTAATAACAACATCAAACAAACTTAAAAAACTTTGCTGAACAGATTTCGACAGTCTTTCGCGGGAAGCCCCCGAAACCAGCCCAAGTAAATATTTTTTCTTTTTCAGATTTCGAACCAGTTCTTCCGCCCCCTCGTATAACGAAAATTTGTTATTATCCATATAATATTTTTCTTTCATATCAACCGTTTCCCTGACCATCTCAGGATTTCCCGCATTTTCCCCTAAAAAGTGTTCCGCCACCTTCTTCGTGCTTGCCCCTTCAAGCAGAAAATACTCCTCTTTCGTAATATCTATACCACGCAGGGAGAAAGCATATTTCCATGCATTGTAGTTATCCTCCATTGTCCGGGCAAGCACACCGTCAAAATCAAACAAAACCGCTTCATATCTCTTCATATTTTTTTCAAAGATTAGACAATTTAAGAATTAGGAACTACTCCTTTCTTTAAACAGCCATTGGAAATGACCGTTGTCTGACGGGGCTGTGTGAGCGAGGAGTTCTGCTTACGCCCGCAGCGAACCCAGAGCGAGCCATTCTTACGCGAGCGTCCCCGGAAGGCAACGTCATTTTCCAAATAATCAAAAATAGGAACCTCCCTCTTTCTTACAGTGACAGTTTTCCGGCGGACCATATCTGGAAAGACCTTTTCCGCCATATTTCGGAATGCGTCTTTTTACCGGATGCGACGCTAATTGCCATCTCCAGCAATTTATTACTGAGTTTGTCCAGAGAAACATCACTGCTTATCAAACGCCCCGCGTCAAAATCCATATCATCCCTCAATTTCCTGAAAATCTCTGTTCTCGACGTTATTCTTATAACGGGAACTATCGCATTCCCTTCGGTCGCGCCGAGCCCCGTCGAAAAAAGGATAAGGTTTGCGCCGGATGCGGCGATTCCGGTCATCGACTCCAGATCGTTTCCTGGACCGTTCATGATATTCAAACCCTGTTTTTTTATTTTTTCGGCATAGTCAAGAAAATCAACTATTTCAGTGCTGCCCCCCTTAAAAACTGCCCCCAGACTTTTCAACGCAACATTTATCAGCCCGCTTTTTCTATTCGCTTCAACCAGATTTCCGGACATTGACACATTCAGTTTTTCTGCAAGACCCCTGTAATAGTCCATTCCCCTCATAAATTTTTTCGCAACTTCCTTTGATATCATTCTTTCTACCAGGATGGCTTCGGCGCCAATCATCTCAGGGGTCTCCGAAAAAATACCGGAGCCGCCAGCGCCTATCACCCTGTCCATTACCCCGCCTATTACAGGGTTAGCCGTGATACCGGAAAACGAGTCGGACGCTCCGCATTCCGTTCCTATAACAAGATGCTTTATAGAAAACTTCTTCCGCTTTATACTGTTGACTCTGTCAAGCCGGCTGAGAACTATTTTTTTGCCTGCCTTAACTGCCTTTCCCGTCCCGCCCAAATCCTGGATGGTTATAAAATCCACGGGCTTTCCGAACCGGCGAAGGTCTCCAAAATATTTCGAAATAACGGATTTATTTGTTTTCTCGCATCCCAGGTCCACGACCAGCGCGCCGCCCACATTCGGATGATTCACTACATTTTTCAGCGTCAGTAACAACCTTTTTATGATATCTCCGTCATTGCATCCGCAACCTTCCGTGTGTGCAGCAGCAACAAACCCGTCTATGCTGCTGTACTGTCTCCTCAGTAACCTATTGTTATCCAGAACAGAGGCAATTTTTACCGCCACATCGACGGCGCATAAAGACGCCGGCACGATAAGGTAGAAGTTGCGGGTGCCGACTCTGCCGTCAGCTCTTTCATATCCCAGGAAAGACATATCATTTTTATTCCCGGGGCATTTTCTGCCCGCAAAACGGGAGCGCTTGCTTCTCTTAAAAACATTTCCGATTATATTCTCAAGGTCGGTTTTAATATCACATACATTATCTCTGCTCACCAGAGACCCTTTTTTTATGCCTCCGGATATCCCGAACGGCGCTCCATACTGTCTTACCTTTTCCCCTTTCTTAATATCAGTCAGAGCGAACCTCTGCCCCTGTGCGATTGTATTTAGAATCACAATTCTATCTCGCCCGTGCCCGATTATCGTACCCCTGCTTATTTTTCTCTTTGCGACGCCGACATTATCGCTTACTGAAATAACGATTGCCGGTTTCTTCATATCAGCGTAAACCATTTTCCGGGTACGGCGACTCAATATTTATCCTTTGTAAGTGTTTTCAGCAGCACAAGATTTTTTGAAATATGCATCCCTTTTATATTTGACAACACTTCTGCCTTCTGCGTCTCGCCGGTATCCAGCAGTACTCCGCCGCTCTTATCCAGAAGTCTGCCCCCGCAGGATGTGTAAAGACCGTTCGTATCTATTTTGAAGAATCTCTTGAAGACCCTGTCGGCGCTGAATACTTCGAACGAAACAATAAACCTGTTACTTTCGTAAGTATTTTTACGCTTGCTGGCTTCATCAAAACTAAAATAGTTATATTCCTTCAGGTTCTGCGTTTCCATTTCTTCTACACCCTCATATCCTGATTTTTCCCTTCCATACCTGTCTTCAATTCTTACAAGATCTGTCTTGCGGGGGGGTGTTTCTATTTCCAGTAAATACGCCCCTTCATCGGATAAAACCTTCGTGAAGTGAAAAACCCCCTTCTCAAGAATCAGAGCATCGCCGCCTTGCAGATAATTTCTTGATGAAAAAGTCGTGCTCACCGCACGGCCTGATAAAATAATCAGAGAGGTCTTTTTATGGGGATGACAGTGCATTGATGTCGCGTTGCCTTTTACAATATACAGCAGCCAGACCGCCACATCTCTGTTTTTAAAAACAAGAAACTCATATCCCCATGGTTTTATCACCACCCTGTTCCTGTAAGTAGCAGGCTGGATATTTGTTGAAATATGTTTACTCAGTGATTTTATTTTATTCAGCATGCTGATATCTTTCTCTATTTTTTTGATATCGCATATCCGGGAAATCCGCATTTCCTTTTTCTTGAGTTCTTTCAGGAATACTCTATAGGTTATTTTAATACCTGTCGCAAGGTCGGTCGCGGCCGCCCATCCTGTTTTTGTTATTTTAGATATATCCAGCAGTTTTCTTTTCACTCCGTCGGGTTTCGTTCTGTCAAAAACTATCCTCCCTTTATAACCGACGGCTTTCTTTACCGTGCTTGCGAGTTCGGCAATCGTGCAGCCCTTGCCCGTTCCTATGTTGAAATAATCAGAGCCCGTGCAATTCTCCATTAAAAACAAACAGGCATCGGCAATATCATCCACAAACAGAAAATCCCTTACAGGAGAACCGGTGCCCCAGAGCACAACTTCTTTCAAATTTGCCGTCTTCGCCTCATGTAACTTCTTTATCAGCGACGGCAGAACCTGTGCATTCAGAATGTCATAGTGCTGGTTGGGCCCGTAAGCATTCGGCGGGGTTACGACAATAAAATCCGTACCGTACTGCCTGTTGTATGATTCACACATTTTCATTCCCGCAAGTTTGGCAACGGCAAAGGGCTCGCAGGTCGGTTCGAGCGAACCCGTCAGCAAGTCCTTCTCCCGGGCGGGGCGGAGGTGATTCCTCGGGTAAACATCTGCCGAACTCAGAAAAAGCAATTTCTTGACCTCATTTACAAACGCATTATGAATAATATTGCTTTGTATCATAATGTTTTCGTATATAAAATCAGCCCTGTAGGTGTTGTTCGCAAAAACACCGCCTATCCTTCCCGCTGCTAAAAACACGTAAGCGGGTTTTTCGCTCTCAAAAAATGCCTTTACCTGCGCCTGGTCGCACAACTCCAGCTCGCTGTGATTTTTTGTTACAATGTTTTTAAAGCCGTCTTTCAGAAGGCGGCGGCATATTGCAGAGCCGACCATCCCGTTATGCCCGGCCACATATATTTTATCGTTCTTCTTCATCTTCAGCCTCTCACATCCGGAACTTTTTAAGTGTTTCTCTCATCCATTCCCCGTTATATTTATAGTGCGGTGACGAAACCATATTGCCGTCAACCACAACAGGCGCATCTACATATTCCGCCCCGGCATTGATTATATCATCCTTTATTCCGATATACCCCGTTATTTTTCTTCCCTTCACTATGCCCGCGGAAATCATAATCCAGGGTCCATGGCAAATCGCGGAAATAACCTTGCCTTTGTCATTCATCGCTTTTACAAAATCAAGAACTTCTTTAATCTGCCTTACCCTGTCAGGCGCCTCATGGCCGCCGGGCAGTATGACCAGATCGTAATCGGACTCCTTCAGTTCGTTGACATCAACCGTAGGTTTTGCGGGCACCCCGTATTTCCCTGTTATTGCCTGCTTTCCCTTTACCGCGACGTCCACTTTGAAGCCGGCTTCCTGCAGGCGGTAAAAGGGATAAATAAACTCTTCGTCCTGAAAATTCGGCCCTGTAATAATCACTGCTTTTTTCATGAATCCTCCCGGCTATGTTCCTTTAATTAAGGTTTTTGCCGATTCAAAAATTTTGTTTGCATCAGGCGTCATATTCCTTAACGGTTTGCACAAACATTTTGTCTTATCCAGCAGCCCCAGCGCTCCGACCCTGTGCCCCGTTGCCTGACTCAATTCATAAGCAATAGACCGGGCTGCTCCTGCAATCTCATGCCCTGAATCTATAACCAGACCGAGTTTTGTCCGATTGAGCGGAGCTATTAACCGGTCAACAATCTTAAACGGTTTCAGCCACATTATGTGCACAATATTACTTTTTATTCCCTCCGCCTCAAGCATCTCAGCGGCTCTGCTTACCTCAAATCTTACGGCAGATATCGCATAAAGAGTTATGTCCGCGTTATCACGCAAGGTATCAGGCATCTCCTCCGTATTTTGGTAGCTTGTACGGTGTTCACTCACCATCATTGGTTCATCATGGCTCATAAAATTTTCCCACACTTCTTCATATTCTCCCGGAGTCATCGGCGAACACACGCGGAAACCCGGGAAATGCATAAAAACACCGTGCAGAACCCCGGAGTGAACCGGACCGTAATTTTCCGCGCCGATTGCCCTTATGAATACGGGCGCGCTGTTGCCGTGAAGTTCTTTCGTTTTTGCCGCAAAAAAAATCAGAGGACTTCCGTTTAATATAAGAAAGTCCTGAAATCTTATGACAAAGATAGGCCTTCTGCCCACCAGCGCTGCCCCCGCGGCTATCCCCGCGCCGGCAACATCCGTCATGGGAAGTTCAATGATACCCTTGCAGTTGGGAACTGTATTATTGACCCACCCGACAGCGCTTATTGCTTCCCCGAGAAGAATGCCGTTGTTCCGCGTCAGATGTTCGCGTGTTATTTCTCTGATAGTGTCCGCAACAGTTCTAGACCCCATAATTTCTCCATCTCTTTTTTAGCTTTCGCTTCTATTTCCGATACTTTTTCATACAGACCCTGTTTCTTCAGTTCCTCTTTTACAATCTCAAACCTGTCCCATTCCGGCGGGCCGTCGGTCCCCGCGCCGGCATGCCAGCGGGCTCTGCACGTATAAATATTTATAAACCCCGGAAGGTTTTCCTTCAATTCCGATACCTTTTGAACTATTGTCCACGGGTCGTCCGCCACATTAACTGCATTCATGCCGAATGCTTTCGCAACATCCGTTATACTCCACGACCTGCGTACTTTGATTTCAGTCAAGATTGACAGATTGTTATCTTCGCACACGAACAGAACAGGGAGTTTGTGGGTGACGGCAAAACCCATTGCAGCAAACACGTAATCCTCTTCGGCTGCCCCGTCGCCGAAGAAACACACAGCCGGCCGGCCGCTGCCCAGGGCGGCTCCGACCGCAAGAGGTACATTCTCCCCAATCAGCCCGTGATGACCGAACATCGTAACATTATTTTCATGACACTGAATACAATTAGAGCCTGCCCGGCCGCCGGAGGTCCCGCCCGGAAGCCCTAATAGTTCATCTCTTAATTTTACGGGGTCCCCTCCGAAAGCGAGGTAGGTTGCGTGGCACCTGTGCTGGGTAAAAATCATGTATTCAGGTATGACAGTTGAGAGAGCAGCGGAAATGGTTTCCTGCCCTATAGCAAGATAAATAATATAATTAACCAGTTTCTCGTCATAAGCATTCATTAATCCCGATTCAAAATATCTGCTGACACACATGCGGCGGAATATATCAAGAGATTGTTCCGGCGTGAAATCCTTTAATGCATCGGGAATAACGCCGAAAGTTGCGGACCTCATAAAATAGTTTTTTCCCTCCAGTAATCCAGTAAATCCCTGAGAGTTTTTTCAAAAGGGATTTCGGGCTTCCAGCCCGTCGCTTTCTGAAATTTTTCCATAGACGGAATTTGCAATGTGACATCAGCAGGCCTCAATAAATTTTTATCAACAACAATTTTTACTTTGTCTTTTATTTTTGAAATATTCAGCAGCAAATCCAGCATCTCGCCGACTTTCATGGTGCTGGCGCCGCCAATATTATAAACCTCGCCCGGGGGACACTTCTCAACCAGAAGCCAGTATGCCCTGACCGTGTCCCTTACATCCGCAAAAGTTCTCACGGAGTCAAGATTTCCGACTTTGATTTCAGGTTTTTGAATACCCTTCTCAATCCTCGCTATCTGTTTTGCAAACGCAGATGTAACAAAGGGCTCACCCCTTCTAGGCCCGCAGTGCGTAAACATCCGGGTCCTAATGGTTTTAAGCCCGTATGCTTTATGATACATATAAGCGAGCATGTCCTCGCCGACCTTGCTCACCGCGTAAGGACTCGCGGGGCGTAAAGGACAATCTTCTTTAATCGGAACATCTTCTTTTCTCACCTGTCCGTAAACCTCCGACGAACTGCAAACATGAATAACAGGGTCTATTTCTGTAAACCTGACTGCTTCCAGCAGATTTGTTGTACCTATGATATTATTTTCAAGAGTATCCACGGGAGCAGTATAACTCGTTGGAACAAATGACTGGGCAGCGAGGTGGAAAATGACATCGGGTTTAATTTCTTTCAGCAAATGTATCAGCGACGATAAATCTCTCAAATCGCAATTGACCAGAACCACCTTCTCTATTATGTGTTTTATATTATCAAGAGGACTGCGCCATCTTTTTGTACCGTAAACTTTAACGCCGGAATGATTTTCAAGAATGTAATCGGCAAGATGACTGCCGACAAAACCGGTTATTCCCGTTATCAAAACCTTCATTTCAGACCCCCTTAATATACCTTATAATTTCCCTCTCCGGCATTAGTTTACCATATTCAAAAAAATATCACAAAACCCTGCCCATTTCCCTAATCTGACTGAAAATCTTAGACAACTCCTCAATCCCGATGATATACGACGTCAGCGCAAAAGCAAGAACTCCTGCAGATACTGATAATATTATCTGTACAATCAGGGTTACATTTGCAGAAATTGAAAACATTGCAATTATAGCGATTCCCATAATCGCAGCAGCAATACACATATGACTTAAGCCCTTAAAAATATATTTCCAGTCAAAAAGGATATTTTTTCTGTTAATTTT
>JBDRMV010000004.1:0-17077 GCA_043811795.1 bacterium
CGTAAACACAGTATCATCGGCGCTGAAGGTCTTAACGGCCGTGTTCGGAATGGGAACGGGTGTTGCCCCTTCGCTATGGGCACCAAAAAAATGTTGAAGTTCGTCAGAGATAAAACACCTCAGGTGCTCTATCTTTAACCGTATGAACAAGACTGAATAATACGGTCAAGTCGTTCGGTCTATTAGTATGGCACGGCTCATTACCTCTTCATTCAAACCGAAGCTTAAACCCATTGGTAATGGTATCAATGCCCGAGGGCATCTCAACCGGCGATTACTCGCCTTACACCTGCCACCTATCAAACTAGTAGTCTTCCAGTGACCTTATTGCCTTGATCCTTAACCCGAAGGCTAAAGACTTAGACAGGGAAATCTTATCTTGGAGTTGGCTTCCCACTTAGATGCTTTCAGCGGTTATCCTTGCCAAACGTAGCTACCCAGCGATGCTCCTGGCGGAACAACTGGTACACCAGAGGTTTGTCCATCTCGGTCCTCTCGTACTAGAGACAGCTCTCCTCAAATTTCCTACGCCCGTACCAGATAGGGACCGTACTGTCTCACGACGTACTGAACCCAGCTCGCGTGCCGTTTTAATGGGCGAACAGACCAACCCTTGGGACCTTGTGCAGCCCCAGGATACGGCGAGCCGACATCGAGGTGCCAAACCTCCCCGTCGATATGAACTCTTGGGGGAGATAAGCCTGTTATCCCCGGGGTAACTTTTATCCGTTGAGCGATGGCCCTTCCATGTGGAACCACCGGATCACTAAGCCCTACTTTCGTATCTGTTTGAGATGTCTCTCTCACAGTTAAGCCACCTTATGCCTTTACACTCAACACCCGGCTTTTATACGGGCTGAGGTGACCTTTGGACTTCTCCGTTACTCTTTAGGAGAAAACCGCCCCAGTCAAACTGCCCGCCTAACACTGTCCCTCGCCCGGATTCACGGGTCAAAGTTAGAATCACAGAACATCCAGGGTGGTATTTCAAGGACGGCTCCACCCCGACCGAAGTCAGGGTTTCAAAGCCTCCCACCTATCCTACGCAGAACATCCCGTAATCCAATGATAGGTTACAGTAAAGTTCCCGGGGTCTTTCCGTCCCGGTGCGGGTAACTGGCGTCTTCACCAGTAACACAATTTCGCCGAGCTCCCCATTGAGACAGTGCCCAGATCGTTATGCCATTCGTGCAGGTCAGAACTTACCTGACAAGGAATTTCGCTACCTTAGGACCGTTATAGTTACGGCCGCCATTCACCAGGGCTTAGGTTCGGAGCTCTCACCCCTCCCCTTAACCTTCCGGCATTGGGCAGGCATCAGTCCCTATACATCGTCTTACGACTTAGCAGAGACCTGTGTTTTTGCTAAACAGTCGCCTGGGCCATTTCACTGCAACCCTTTCAGAATGAGTTTCCGATATAAAGTCATCCGGGTTTTTCCGTCCTAAGACGAATCCGCCTGAATAATCATTATATTTTCCGCTCACCCCTACCGGGGCACCCCTTCTTCCGAAGTTACGGGGTTAATTTGCCGAGTTCCTAAATGGGGAATCACTCGAGCGCCTTAGAATTCTCATCCCACCTACCTGTGTCGGATTGCGGTACGCACACTGCATTGCTTCCTGAAGGAGATTTTCCCGGCAACAAATTCAATCAGTTCTCCGCCTTACGGCGGATCCAGCCTGTCCCGAAAGACAAACTACTTCCTAATCCGTCAGGAAGATGATCTCCTCTGCTGCGTCTCTCCAAGGTATAACGCTTTGCAGTGGTGCAGGAATATTAACCTGCTTCCCATCGACTACGCCTTTCGGCCTCGCCTTAGGAACGACTAACCCAGAGCAGATTAACTTTACTCATGGAAACCTTAGGTTTTCGGCGCCGCTGTTTCTCACAGCAGTTATCGCTACTTATACCGACATCATCACTTCTGTTTCGTCCAGGACTCCTTACGGTATCCCTTCATCCTACCGCAGAACGCTTCCCTACCAGACTGTCCGCCGAGGCGGACAGAATCCACTGCTTCGGTTATTAGCATAGCCTCCAGAATTTTCGGCGCAAATCCACTCGGCCAGTGAGCTATTACGCACTCTTTAAAGGAATGGCTGCTTCTAAGCCAACCTCCTGGATGTCTGAGCGAACTCACATCCTTTGACACTTAGCTAATATTAGAGACCTTATCAAGTGGTCTGGGTTGTTCCCCTCTCGTCTACGGAGCTTATCCCCCGCAGGCTCACTCTGACAATGTACGCAATGGTATTCGGAGTTTGGTTAGTTTTGGAAGCCTGGTAGGGCCCCTACACTATCCAGTGCTCTACCCCCAAAGCTTAAATTGTCAGGCTGCACCTAAATGCATTTCGGGAAGAACCAGCTATCACCAGGTTAGATTGGCCTTTCACCCCTATCCCCAGCTCATCCCCTCCATTTTCAACTGAAGTGGGTTCGGGCCTCCACGACTTCTTACAATCGCTTCACCCTGTCCAGGGATAGATCACCTGGTTTCGGGTCTAACGCCGGCAACTAAACGCCCTTTTAAGACTCGCTTTCGCTACGGTTACACCGACTTTCACGGCTTAACCTTGCTGCCGACATTAACTCGTCGGTTCATTATGCAAAAGGCACGCCGTCAGGCATTCCCTTCACGTATTCCAGCCGAAACCGGAATACATCCGGGCATAGCCCTCCGACTGCTTGTAGGCAACACAGTTTCAGGTACTATTTCACTCCCCTTCCGGGGGACTTTTCACCTTTCCCTCACGGTACTGGTTCACTATCGGTCATCAGCGAGTATTTAGCCTTATCCCATGGTCGGGACAAATTCTCACAGGATTCCACGTGCCCCGTAATACTCGGGTGCCGGAAAATGAAGACAACCACGTTTCGTTTACGGGACTGTCACCCTCTATGGTGTACCTATTCCAGGACACTTTAACTACGCGATTGTTTTTTAACTTCACGTCCGCCTTGCGCGGCGGACTCATCCGGTCCCACGACCCCGCTCTGTCAACGGGCGCAACCTGTCACAACAGAACGGTTTAGGCTCTTCCCATTTCGCTCGCCGCTACTCCGGGAATCTCGTTCGATTTCTTTTCCTCGGGTTACTTAGATGGTTCAGTTCACCCGGTTGCCTTCTTGCAGGTATATCCGCCAAAAGCGGACTTTTCCCGCAAGATTCCCGCCTAAGGCGGGAGGGTTCCCCCATTCGGAAATCCCCGGATCAAAGGATGTTTGCTCCTCCCCGGGGCTTATCGCAGCTTGCCACGTCCTTCATCGACTGCTGATGCCAAGGCATCCGCTGTGTGCCCTTGATAACTTGACCGTATATTCAATCTTGCTCGACTAACGTCCTCTTTTTGCCCGGAATAACACTCTATTCCGCAAAAGATTCATTTCAAAGAACTGTTTATCCGAGGTCTGTCAATCGGGTGCCGAAACGACCTTATCCGTCATCCCATAAATCTTCTTATGAAAATTTATGGAGATGGCCGGGGTCGAACCGGCGACCTCCTGCTTGCAAAGCAGGCGTTCTCCCAACTGAACTACATCCCCGTATGGGCCTTCGTGGAATCGAACCACGCACCTCTGCGTTATCAGCACAGCGCTCTAACCAACTGAGCTAAAGGCCCGCTCGTGCGTTTCCGCACTATTTGTACTGCTCCTTACGAGCGAGCGGAGGGTTAATGCTCACTCCAGCACTCCGAAGCAACGTCATGCTTCAGGTTTTTAAAGGAGGTGATCCAGCCACACGTTCCCGTACGGCTACCTTGTTACGACTTCACCCCAATTACCAATTACAATTTAATACGCCTAAAGGCGCATTTCCATTACAACAGACTTTCGTGGTGTGACGGGCGGTGTGTACAAGACCCGGGAACGTATTCACCGCGACATTGCTGATTCGCGATTACTAGCGATTCCAACTTCATGGAGGCGAGTTGCAGCCTCCAATCCGAACTTAGGTCATTTTTAAGAGATTGGCTCCACCTCACGGTATTGCAAACTCGCTATAATGACCATTGTAGCACGTGTGTCGCCCTGGACATAAGGGCCATGATGATTTGACGTCATCCCCTCCTTCCTCCCTTTTCGGGCAGTCCCTTCAGTGAGAAAAGTCCCGAAGGACAATCCAATAACTAAAGGCGGGGGTTGCGCTCGTTAGAGCACTTAAGCCAACACCTCACGGCACGAGCTGACGACAACCATGCAGCACCTGTACTGGCGTTCGGGTTACCCCAAAACCTCCTGTTTCCAGAAGTAGCGCCAGCATGTCAAGCCCAGGTAAGGTTTTTCGCGTTGCATCGAATTGAACCACATGCTCCACCGCTTGTGCGGGTCCCCGTCAATTCCTTTGAGTTTTAGCCTTGCGGCCGTAGTCCCCAGGCGGAATACTTAACGCGTTAGCTGCGATACCGATAGATTGGTTACCACCGATATCTAGTATTCATCGTTTAAGGCGTGGACTACCGGGGTCTCTAATCCCGTTTGCTACCCACGCTTTCGAGAATCAGCGTCAGTTTAAAGCCAGAGAGTCGCCTTCGCCATCGGTATTCTTCCTGATATCTACACATTTCACCGCTCCACCAGGAATTCCACTCTCCCATCTTTAACTCAATCCTGACAGTTTTCCCAGCAATTTCCGGGTTAAGCCCGGAGATTCCACCAGGAACTTGTCAAGACGCCTACGCTCCCTTTACGCCTAATGATTCCGGATAACGCTCGCACTCCCCGTATTACCGCGGCTGCTGGCACGGAGTTAGCCAGTGCTTATTCTGAGATCGATCAGTCCGCCAAAGGCGGATTTTCGTCACTCTAAAAGGAGTTTACAACCCGAAGGCCTTCGTCCTCCACGCGGCGTCGCTGGGTCAGACTTTCGTCCATTGCCCAATATTCCCCACTGCTGCCTCCCGTAGGAGTCTGGACCGTGTCGCAGTTCCAGTGTGGCCGTTCAGCCTTTTAGCCCGGCTACCCGTCATTGCCTTGGTGAGCCGTTACCTCACCAACAAGCTGATAGGGCGCAGACCCATCCCTCAGCGGCCGAAGCCTTTAAATTAATCCTCTTATGAGAATTAATTACCATAAGGAATTAGCCCGCCTTTCGGCGGGTTTTACCTATCTGAGGGGAAGGTTACCTGCGTATTACTCACCCGTTTGCCACTTTCCTCCTCTTAAACTCAGCCGAAGCCTCATTCAAAAGGATTCTCGTTCGACTTGCATGTGTTAAGCACGCCGCCAGCGTTTATCCTGAGCCAGGATCAAACCCTCCAAAAAATTTCAAAGAACTGTTACGTCCGAAACGATTTGTTTCCGAACAATTACCTAACTATAGAACAATGTCAAAAACCTGTCAAGAGGCAAAATCCCCGTCGAGCCCCCGACGGGTAAATTACAAAAAAGGGACGCCTACTTTCTCCCTTCTACTTTTTCTCTTTTTCCCGTTATAAAAATTATAAAAGGTTGAGCATATATGAAAAACCGACTGAGATTGTAATTCCCTTAAATTCATTTTTTCCTGAAACGGGAATTGCAATTCCTGCTTTTAAATTTGTATTTTCGGCGATTTCTGCTTTAATGCCTGGAATTATTCTCAAGATGGATGTTTCAGAGTCCGGTTCCTCTATTCCTTCTACTTCATACTTCCCCGTTGATACTCCTTCAATTGTAATGGAAGGCGAAATGTTCTCCAGAGGATATTCTGCAGAAATACCGTACTTGATTGAATCGCCCCAGTTGTATTTATAGTCACCCCACTCCTTTGCTTTTGTTTCCATGGTCATTAAATACCCAAAGTTTGCTGTAAGAACAACAGGAAAAACATTTTTTGAAACATTTATTCCAATGTCAACACTGTTATTGCCGGTATAGAAAAATCCTGAACCAAACATCGGCCCTCCGAGGGCGCTTTCATCATCAGCCAGATTATCCTGAAGATAGTTTTTTCCTGTCGGAAGGATAAGAGACAAACTGCAGGACAACACAGGAGATGAATCGGTTTCTTCAAGCAATTTGTATGAACCGCCGATTTCAATGTCTCCTATACCCGAACCGCTCGCGTCAATATCAAGAGGGTCAACATAATCATAACTTCTGGAAACAACCGGAACCAAAATGCCGATTGTCAATTTATCCGTAGGAAGATACGAAATGCTGAGCGGAACTCTCATCTCAGTATATGTGTCCCCATAACTTTTCACATCTCCGTTTTCGTTGTATCTCTCATCCGCGCTGAAATAATTCAAACCGAGACCCAATTTCAAACTCTGCCCGAAAGCAGAACCACAGACAAACAAAACCACAAAACCAAAAGCAAAAAATCTTTTCACAAACACCTCCTTTTGCAAAGTAATTTCTGCGATTACATTTTCAAAAAACGTAAACCACCGATTACCCGCCTACAGTAGGCAGGTAAGAGCAAAATTTGCTCCACTTTATGTCATATTGTAAAGTACCGTCCCCTTTTTATTTACCTTTTTATTTATCCATAAATTTTCTCACCAGGCGAACTTTCGCAAAAGTGAAAATACAGATAATCAAAACAACCGAATTCAAAATAACATTAACCAGCACAAGAGCGCTGATTACCTGAATCTGGTCCACTAAAATCCCTTCCATGTTACCTCCTTTATACTTATTCTCTCGCCCATAATTCGTGGTTGCTCGACTCAATAAGGGGACGTTTCCCCTTATTGTGCTTCGTCTCCCACCTTCGGTGGAATACTCCGCGGTCATCCCCTCCAAAGGTAAAGGATTGTTGCTTATCCCGTCCACACTCTTACTCAACCGTAAATGTTTTTGTTCCGGATTCCCCCCTGTTGCCGAAGCGGTCTTCCGCCACGAGGCGGAGACGGTATTCCCCTTTTTCCAAATCCCTTACTGTTATGGCGTGCGGCGGTTCCGTAATCCCATAGCCCGCCGGTATTTCATCCTTCTCCCTGAATAACTTTGCGTGAATTCTTGTAATTTCGCCTTCCGCATTTATCAAAATGCGGATTGTCTTTTTTTCAATTTTCAATTCCTTTATGGAAACCGAGACCTTAAAATTGTTTTCCGGAACAAGTTTTACGCAGAGCGCCGGCGCAAAAAAACTTATGCTTTTCTCAATCCCTTCCGGCGGTTTCCCGGCGGTCTCCGTCACCAGAAAAGAGTCCTTCCCATCCGAGTCCGACCATCCGGCTGCAATTACCGGCGCGAAAACGGCGGAATCAAGAAGCGGGTTATCCGACCAGACCGCAATGTAATTTTCTCTCTCCTTCGAAATTTTATCAACGGGAACCTCCGCCCAAAACCAGCGGCTGCACCCTATATTGTTTATCGCCTCCTCCCAGTCGCCCTCAAGCGGTATCTCTGAATTTTCCGCAAGAAAATATTTTTTATCATCCGAAAAATCCGAGTCGTCCGACAGCGCCATGTAAAACTTTATGCTGTTTGAAAGTTCTTTCTTTTTTTTCAGATTCTCAATCCCGGCAAGCAAATTTTTCTTCTCATCGCCTCCGGCCGGGGCCAGCTTTTTCTCCGCCTCGGAAATCTGCTGCGACAATTTTTTGTCAATCTGCTTTTTCGTTTTCGCCCGTCCGAGTTTAACGCCGATAAACGCTTTCTTATAATCATCTCTTTCGGGAACGGCCCGCAGTTTCTGAATCCACGCGTGGTCGTAACCGGCATACCAGTTCCCGTCCCATCCGTTGTTTGCGAACAGGTCGTATTCGTGAATGTTGGGAAGTTCGGCAATATAAAGCGGCTGCGCAGCAAAAGAAGATGACAGATAATAAATGTTAGATGCAAGGATGAAAAAAAATAATAAATATTTTCTCATTTTACACTGCCGATATGCTCCGGCAATACTGCAAAAAATCCAACGGCTTTTTCAACGTCGCTGAATTTTATCATTTCGTTGTCCCTGTGCGCCATACCGGGGTCTCCGGGGCCGAAACCGACAACGGGTATTCCATACTTTATATATTCGGAACCGTTCGTACAGAATCCCCAGTAATACGGCTCTGGAGCGGAACCGAAAACTTTTTTGTACGCCTGCCGGGATGCTTTCAGTAAAACCCTGTCTTTCAAAAGCCACGCCTTGCACACTCTTCCGGTTTTTACGCTGATTCCCGGAGGTATGGTTTTCAATATCTTTTTCCTTATGTCCTCCGCCCTGTCTTTGTGGTTTATTCTCACGTCAAGATAAAGACCGCACGACGAGGGAAGAGCGTTTATTCCGTCGCCCTGAGAACTCAGCACCGTCGGCGTCGCAATCGTATTTGAAAACGGCGGAACTCTTTTGAATTTAATTTTTCTTATTTTATTCACGGCTTCGTTTATGATATAAACGGCATTTTTCCCTTTTTCCGGGGTTGAACCGTGCGCCGGTATTCCCGCCGCCTTTAGGTTAAACTCCGTTCTTCCTCTCTGGCCGACGGCAAGTTTCAGTCCGGACGGCTCCGATATAACCGCGTAATCGGGTTTTATCTTTTCTTTTGCAATAAAAATGCGGCAGCCGTAGCCCTCGTCAATCTCCTCCCTGTCGGAGGCAAGCAGGTAAACTTTATAACCTGCGGCGGGCTTGATAAAATTCCCGGCGAAAATCGCCGCGGCAAGAGGGCCCTTGTCGTCAACGGCTCCCCTGCCGTAAATTCTCCCGCTCTTCACAACCGCCTTGAACGGGTCGGTCTTCCACGCCGGGCTTCCTGCCCGGATAGTATCGGAATGTATGTCGTAAACAATTTTTATTCCGCCGGAGCCGATACTTCCCCATACATTCCCGCCCGATTCCCGGACATTTTTCCAGCCGTTATCTTTCAACGCCTTTTTCAGAAAATATACAATCTCCGGATTTCTGCGGTATGTCTTTATGGAAATAAGTTCCGCGAGAAGTTTTTCCAGATCCCCGCTATTTACCGACATATATCAGATTGCCGTCGCTTGTAACCGACTTTACCGGAGGGTTCTGAATCAAAACCGGATTTCCGCAGAAATCCTTCAGAACCGGTATCGGGTCGACTGCGTACGGGACGATAATTCTAACGTTCTTTATTCTGAACGAATTTCTTGACTGGAGCAGAGCTTTCTGGTCGCCGACGCTCATATTATACATAAACAGCACCGCCACCGAACCGAATTGAACGACAAGCGCAAAAGCCAGCGGATTGTTTAACTTTTCCGGATACACCGGGAATATCACGAAAAAATCTTCGGAAATTTTTGAAGGCGGCAGGAAATTCTTTACTTTCCCATCCAAAATCTTTCCGGAAATATTCCCGTAGGAACTGCCGGAACTCAGGATTTCGTCCATTCCTTTGCAAAAGATTTTTTCGACTTCAAAGCGCGAAAGAAAAACGTCAAGTTCCCCGACGTCGGGAATCCCTGTGAGTATCAGCGCTTTTACGGGGACTCTCCAGCCAAAGATTTTTCTTACAGTGTGAAGGAAGCCGGCTTTGCCTAAAATTTCCTCTATTTTCTTACGGAAATTCCCGTCGTTGGAAAAACCGATTAAATATATCTGTTTTTTATAGCAGATAAAGGCGGCTTCATTTTTATAAAAATAAATTTTCAGGTCGGAACCATACAACTGCCGGGGAATGTTCGTTATGCGGGTTTTCCAAACATACGGAGAAACGGTATAAATATTGTGGTCCTGCGCGATACCGGAATAAACTTTTTCGGGAACAATACTTTTGAATTCCTCCGGATTTACGAATTCGCTTTTGAGTTCGCGGTGTAAAATTATGCTCCTTGATAAATTGTCTCCTATCCCGGGCAGGATTTTAAGCTCTTCTACAGAAACGGTATTTAAGTTTATGCCTTCTTTATACATTTTCCGGCTTTTACACAGACCCGGCCGCCACGGCGGAGCGCGCCCTTAATAAATGCACAAATTGAATTCGTGCCTACTTATATTTTTTCAGCAAACCCGTTTTTTCGTTGAATTCAGTTATGAGTTTGTCCCATTTCTCCGTTACCCGGAGCCGGTCCGACCACCAGTTCTCGTCGTACCACTGGGCGTCAAGGTCTTCCACATCCTTGCCCTGCTGTTCAATCCAGGTAAAGTATTTGAGGTTGTGCATTCTCTTTTTGTCTCTGTATGTAAGTTCCATCAGGTATTCCGTATCTATCTCCTCAAGACAGGTCTCATAATCCCTGACCGCGTCAACATCGGTGTACGCTCCTCTTTCTTCGGCCAGTTCCTTTAACCTCGAACCGTAAAGCTCCATTGAATCTGTCGCGACGGTAAAAACCATATCGTTTTCATTCATCTCATAGTACTTCGCCATTTTTACGGCTCCGGTTATGTTGGCTATCGACGAAATACCGAGCAAATCAAGCTTAGATATAATCTCGTCCTTAACGCCTTTCTTTTTAAGATACCCGCGGCCTTTTTCCTCATTGAAAAGCCTTATCAAACGCATGCACTTTTCATCCTCTATTCCTGCAACGGCATCCATATTCTTAAGGTTATGTATCCACGGTACATGCTTGTCTCCAATTCCCTCTATCCTGTGTCCGCCGAAACCGTTATAAAGAAGCGTCGGGCATTCCAAGGCCTCACCGGCTCCGACTTTTACCAAAGGATGTTTTTCTCTCACGTATTCCGCGGAACCCAGCGTGCCGGCGGAACCTTGCGTCAGGAAAAGAGCGGAAAAACGCTGAGAGCCATTCTTTTCTTTCTGATAAACTTCTTCCATGGCCCTGCCAGTTACGGCATAGTGCCACATCATATTAGTCATATCTTCAAACTGGTTAAGTATGACAACTCCGTCACCTCTTTCTGCTTTCAGCTCATGGCATTTGTCATATATCTCCTTCACATTACTCTCCACGCCGGGCGTCGCGAAAATTTCGCTTCCCACCGTCTTAAGCCACTCAAATCTTTCCTTCGACATCCCTTCCGGCAGAATGGCCACCGCGGGAACGTCAAGTAAATATGAATCATAAGCTCCGCCCCGACAGTAGTTGCCCGTAGAAGGCCACACGGCTTTCTGGGTAGTGGGATCAAATTCCCCCGTAATCAGCCTGGTTACAAGAGGACCGAAACAAGCGCCCACTTTATGAGCTCCGGTCGGAAAAAATTTTCCTATAAGCACAAATATCCTTGCTTTAACGCCCGTTATTTCCCCGGGAAGCTCTATATAATTCACACCGCTGAATTTGCCGCCGTGGCTTACAGGCTCATTCTTCCATGTGATCCTGAAAAGATTCCGTGGATGAAGATCCCAAAGACCTATATCTTTAAGTTCGTCTTTTATTCTCTGCGGCACCTTCTCCGGATTATACAACTGCTCGAATGTCGGTATAATTATGTTTTTTTCCCTGCACCGCTTGATTGTGTTTTCCAAAACTTTCTTTTTGTCCTTCGTCATTTCTATCTCCTCCTTGAAAATTTATACTTAACAGCAATTGACTAACGGCATTATTATACCACTATTCCCCTTTTTTGCAAATATTGATTATAAAAAATTGGTTAAAAAAGTCAGTCCTCTATTTTAATATCAAGAATTCTGAAAAGGTTTTCGTGTACGTCTTCCGGGACTTCCATCTCATCAATCTCATGACAAAGGTCAATTGTCTTGCACAGCGTGTTGAAAAGGGTACTGCAGCAACTGTCCTTCCGTATCATATCATCCATCTCTTCAAATATATCGGCGTTAAAGAAATCTTCCATTCCATCGAAAATATCCCTGGCGAAGAAATTATCAAAACCGGCAAATGCATTTTCCATTTCTTCTTCAAACTTTCTGTCTATGTATTCCGAAAGCCTCAGGTAAAACTTCTCAATGTCCATCATAATTCGCCCCTGCTCCTGAAATATTCCGACAACTTTCTCCTAAGGAAAAGCCGCCCTCTGTGGAGACGTGACTTCACATTGGGAATAGATATATTCAGTATATCCGCCACTTCTTTGCTGGAAAGCCGGTCCACGTCCCGCAGGAGCACCACCGTCCTGAACTCCTCCGGCATCTGGGCTATCGCCTCGTCAAGTTTCTTTTTTACCTCTTTATTGTCAATGGTCGCCATCGGGTCGTTCGACCAGTCCACCGGCTCCCTGTTAATATCCTCACCGCCATCCATCTTTAACGGCCTGTCGGTTGAAACGGTATCCAGTTTTTTCTTCCTCTTCTTCATCAAACAGGTGTTCACCGCAATCCTGTAAAGCCATGTGGAAAAACCGGACTTCCCCTCAAACGTTCCGATTTTCTTATACGCCTGCAGAAAGGTCTCCTGCAGGGCGTCGGAAGCGTCATCCCGGTTTCCCATAATTCTGTATGTGAGCGCATAAATCTTTCTCTCGTATTTTTTGACCAGGTCGCCGAAAGCCTGCCTGTTTCCCTTCTGCGCTTTCAGGACAATCTCGCTGTCTTTCGGCTTATTATCTTCTCTCATTTATTTAGATGATAAATCCACTTAATGGATTCAAAATATCCAATTCCCAAAAATCCCTCCCGATTTTATACTTTATAAAAATTTAAGGCAACGACACAATGTTTACCCTGTTAGATAAAATTCTTTAACGGGGTTCACGGATTGAACTATAGCAATGTTTTTTGTAAACTTGGATATGCTTCATACAAAACACTTTGCTGTTACTATTGTGCCGGCTGTCTTAATTGCATATAAATTCTCAATATTAGAAGGCGCATTTTTTTTCGCCGCCGGCACGCTTATTGATATTGACCACTTCTTTGATTATCTATTTTTAAACCATGGGGATTTAAATTACAGAAGACTTGTTAAATTGTGTGAGGAGTACAAGCTGAAAAAAATTCTCCTTCTTTTACATTCATGGGAAATTGTCATTCCCGGCTTGCTCCTTTCAATTGGAAAACCCTCATTATTTATTTTTATCGGAGCTATCTATCATTTAATCTTCGATCAATTTACGAATCGAAGTAAAATTCTTACATATTTTCTTTCATATCGATTAATAAATAAGTTAGACCACTCTAAAATTCTAAACCTTCAGAATTGATTTTTACGAGGTTACCAGTTTGATTTCGGGCGGCGCGCGCCGAATTTCACCGAGCAGGGAGAGTTTTTTGTGACCAGTTTTTTAAGTTTTTTGCAGTAAAGAGCGATAAACGTCCGGCAGGTCCTGGAACCGTCCACGTCGTTCGAATCCGGCCATGCGGCATAAGAACACATCATGTCGCACCACTTTATCCTGCTTGTCTTCACCCCCGCATTATCCGTATCTTTTTTCCTCTTTCCCATATAGACGTTAACGTCCAAAATCAGCAGAGCAGATGCATTGATTTGGTAGAATAAAATTTATTATTTGTATGTTAAAGGATATTTTTCCGGATTAGTCAAAATTTCTGTAGATAAATCGATATCTAACTTTGGCCAATATAAATGATGACTATGAAATAGTTTTACATTAGTTATTGATGATTTCTTTGCTTTTTTAAACCAAGGATACTTTTTAAAAGGGAGGAAGTATTCTTTATCTTTTAATAAAATCCAAAATCCATGTTCGGAAATATTAGTTATTTCAGGTTTTAAGATGTTTCTTCCATTTTTTAATGATTTCATTTTTATGCCTCTCTATAGTTTTTTGCAAAAAGTTTAATTGTTTTTTAGAAAAACCCGAATAATTTGCTAATGAAATTATAGGTTCTAACCAAAATTTTGCTTCTCCATCTGGAGAAATAATATGAATATGGATTCTTGATTCCTCTTTAGAGAAAAAATAGAATCTATATTTTCCTTCCCTAAATACTGTCGGGCTCATATACTAATAATACAATATTTTTTCTACTCTTACAATATATTGCCCTGTTTATACCTCTTGAAATGTCCCGCCGGAGGCGGGCAGGCAAGACCCTGAAGGTTTGCATAAAAATCAGCTCGTCCTGAGCGAAGCCCGAAGGGCGCGGTCAAAGGCTCAACTGAAATATTTAATTATACTTTTTTACTTTATAGGTTAGCCAAGTTTTATTCCCGCCCATTGTTTTTGTGTTAATTAACTCCATCTTTATATTTTTATTCACTTCACTAAACAGGGTATATTGATTTTTGCCGACAATAACAGGATGTATAAGCAAACTTATCTCGTCAACAAGCCCTTTATTCAGCAGGATGCAATTAAGTATTTTTCCCGTGTCTGTCAAAATAGTTTTGGCATTATATTGCTTCACAAGAAGCTCCAGGGCTTGTGTGTAATCGACTTGCTTTTCGCCGGCAATATGATAATCGTAGTTCCGTTCTTTTAAATAGCTGAGATAATCTTTTGGCGTGCTTTTGGAAACAAGCACAATTATATCTTTGCAAAATTCAAACCGTCTGTTTATATGGTGCAATCCTTTGAGTTTGCCTTTCGTATCAGGGATAACCCAGAACGGCAGATTTTTATCTCTTTCCGGTTTTACAAAATCAGACTTTATTTCTTTGGGAATCTTCGGGCAGAACATTTCTATACCTGCTTTTATGGTATTGGAACCTATAAGGTGAATATCCGCTTTATAACTGCCGGCGATATGGTAATGCTGCTGCATATCAACTTCAAAACCAAGCAACGAGCCGTCCAGGCTTATTGAACTATGTATAATTACTTTCGGTCTTTTCATTTTCAAGCAGGGGGACATTCCTTTACAAATGTAAGCAATACTATTTTTCCCCTGCGGCTTCTTCCCCGTATTTTTTCCAGAACTCCGGCGCTCTCTTCGCTATAGCATCCGAAAGTTTTTTCTCATCAAAAGCAAGAATCTTTTTGTTCTTCATAAGTATTCTGCCGTTTGCGATTGTCGTATCAACCTGACAGTTGACAAGACCGAAAATCAGATGGCCCAGGAAATTGCCCGAATTAAGCGGCGTCGGCGGAAGATAATCCATAATGGCAATATCGGCGGTGTCGGCTTTTGCTATTTGTCCGAAAGAGCCGCCGAAAATGCGGGAGGCAATCTTTGCGTTGTTCTGAAGAAGCATTTGCGGGGCTTCCATAAATCCGACCCGCGGGTCTCCCTTGGCGTGGCGCGCTATCAGATACGCGCATCGCAACTGCTGGAGCATATTTGAACTCATCCCGTCGCTGCCGAGGCCCACGAGAATTCCCTTTTTCATCATTTTGAGCACATCCGCCCAGCCGACGGCGTTGTTCATGTTGGATTCGGGGTTGTGAACCGCGACGGTATCCGTCTTTTTCATCAGCGCTATTTCCCTGTCGTTTACATGCACGCAGTGAACGAGAATTGTCTTTTTCCCGAGGGCGCCGAACTTATTAAGACGCTCTACTATCCTCATTTTGTGTTTCCTGACGGAATAGACCTCGTCGGATTCCGCCTCGGCGACATGAACGTGCAGACCGCAGTTATATTCCTTCGCAAGTTTTACCGATGCCTTCAAGGTTTCATCATTTACCGTAAAAGCCGCGTGGAGCCCGACCATACATCTGATGAGCGGATGATTTTCTTTTTTAAGTTTTTTCAGAAATCTCCCGTTTTCCTTAACACCCTCAAGACCTTTGCCGTATCTGTCGCTTGCACCGAGGGTGAGCGCGGCGCTTATGCCCGCTTTTTCAACCGCTTTCATTATAGTATCAAGAGAACCTGTCTGAAAATTCTGGCTTTCATGATGGTCAATTATTGTTGTCGTTCCCCATCGGATGCATTCTCCGAGAGCGTAAAGAGAAGAAAGATAAATATCTTCCTCGTTCAGCGCCCTGTCAAGCGGCCACCAGAGACGGTCAAGCACTTCGTTAAAATTCTTCGCAGGAACTCCGGGAATACCCATGCCGCGCGCCATCGTGGAATAAAGATGATGATGCGCGCAGATAAAGCCCGGAAGGACAACTTTGCCCGAAGCGTCTATCGCCTCAACACCGCTCCTTTTTATTTTGGAAGCAACGGCATCTATCTTACCATCCTTGATATAGACATCCGCCTTCATTACATTCTTCCCGTCAAACACCGTTCCATTCTTAATTAAAATTCTGCTCATAAATTCTCCTCGAATCAGGCGTGCCATGGGCGCGGAACTACAATTAATCTTCCTTTAGTTGTTTTAATTCTTCGGGGGTTCTGTCGCGCATTTCAAGAGCGCCGGAAAAACATTTTTTCATGCAGATGGAACAGCCGATGCACTTGCCCGCATCCGTTTCAGGATAACCCTTACTGCTCAATGTTATTGCCTGGTATGGACACCTTGTGCAGTTGCCGCATTTGAGGCAAAGTTCCTTGTCTATGAGAGAAGATATTTTTTTTGTCGGCGTAAGAGCCATAAAATCCGTCACGGTATTCGGCCGGGCAATGCCTATGAGTTCTTTCATGGTCTTTATTCCTCTCTGTTTCATAAGATAACTCACGCCGCTCGTAAGTTCATTGTAAATTCCGTAGCCGTACTTCGTCGGCATCGTACAGAACTGCACCGTTTTTACGCCTATCGCGAGAAAGTGCGCCGCCTGTTTATAATTCATCGCTCCGCCGTTTCCCGATATCGTCAAACCCACCGGCATTGCGTTTACAAGAGTGTTGTAGCTTATCGGCGCAACGCCTTCGCCACTCATACCGAAGACAATCGCCTCATCCCATTTCTTCCCGCCGCGGCGGGCCCCCGCCCGAAAATCAACGACGGGAAAAGTGTTTGCTAGCGTAATGCCGGCGTTCTTCCCCGGACATTTATCCAGAACTTCTTTTATGGCTCTGACGATGGGCACGATAGAGGTCACAGCGCCCGTCAGTTTGAAAAGTTTCGGTATTTCAGGGGAGGACACTTCCATAATCCAGCCGATAATCTTCGCTGTGAGAGCGGCGTTCTGCGAAACAATATCCCCTTCCGTCCCGTCACCGCCCTGCGGACAGGATAAACTGTATTCTATTCCCATTACTCCGGCTTCTTCCAGTTTCCTCGTGTTTGCCTGCCAACCCTTTCTGTCTTCCTTGTCGTTTCCCGTTACGGGCCCGCCGGTTGACGCCATTGTGAGGCGGTCCGGAAACTCTTTTACAAGACGCCGCACTTCCCCGCAGACCCTTGAAAGAGTGTGTCCCGAAACATTATCGCAGTTTCCGTAAGTCGTTTCGCTGAAAGTATGCATATATTCGCCGGGGATGTGTATGGGCACACCGTCAAAAGACGTTTTCATAATTCCGCCCGCCCAGCC
>JBDRMV010000005.1:0-19184 GCA_043811795.1 bacterium
ATTCGGGTGCCGGGACGTCTCAAGTTCGGTTTTCCCGTTATAGGGAATACCGCCCAGACCGTCTAAAACCACAAGACAAATTTTTGACGGCGTTTTTTCGGACAACTTCATCATCAGATTTTCAGGAAACATACTCCCTCCAATTCAAGTTTTGTGGTCGAGAAATGACTGTTGTCTGACGGGGCTGTGTGAGCGAGGAGTTTCGCTCCCGCCCAGAGCCGAAGTGTTTCATCCACCGTGCGTGGTGCGCCTCTGGCGTGCGAACCCAGAGCGAGCCTTGATGGTTGGGGACAGGTCTTTTCAAGAACTGTCCCCTTCCATAAAAGCGTCCCCGGAAGGCAACGTCATTTCTAAAAAGGATATTTTCATTACATTTCGGTTACGCCGTTTTTGTCGACTTTTGCGAAGAAAAATTTCGGCGGCCTGACTCTTTCTTTCCCAATCTGATAAGCGGCAAGGAACCTTCTTTTTGCGTCCTCAAATTTTTTCCTGTCCGAGGAATGAAAAACTGCGAGCGGTTCTCCTTTTTTCACCTCGTCGCAGATTTTCTTCTTCAGATAAATACCTACCCCGAGGTCTACTTTGTCTTCTTTTTTTTCTCTTCCCGCGCCGAGCGCCTTTGCCGCCATACCCACTTCAAGGGCATTTATTTTTTGTACAAAACCGTCCGCCGGACTTTCCACGGGAATTTCTTCTTTTGCTTTCGGCAGCAGTTCCGTGTTGTCAATCGCTTTCGGGTTTCCTCCCTGCGCCGCGACCATTTCCTTCAGTTTTACGAGCCCGCTTCCGTCGGTGATTGCATTTTTCATTTTCCTGCAGCCGTCGTCGGAGGAAGACGCCACGCCTGAAATCAGAAGCATATTTGCGCCGAGAGTAATGCACAACTGTTCAAGGTCTTTCGGCCCCTCGCCCCGGAGCGTCTGGATTGCCTCCTTGACCTCGATTGCGTTTCCCACCGCAAAACCGAGCGGCTCTTCCATTGAAGTAATCAGCGCGACCATTCTTCTGTCCGCAAGTTCCCCTATGTCAACCATGGTTCTCGCGAGAGATAGAGCGTCCTCGTATTTTTCCATAAAGGCGCCCGCGCCGGTTTTTACGTCCAGGACGATGCCGTTTGCGCCGGCGGCAAGTTTCTTACTCATAATGCTTCCGGCGATGAGGGGTATTGAATCAACGGTCGCTGTAGCGTCCCTCAAGGCGTATATTTTTTTGTCCGCAGGCGCCAGGTCGGCCGTCTGGGAAATTAAAGCGAGGTGAATTTTGTTGACGTTTTCAATAAACTTTTTCTTCGTAAGTTCTACCTGGAAACCCGGAATCGACTCAAGTTTATCAACGGTCCCGCCCGTGTGGCCGAGACCTCTTCCCGTCATTTTAGCCACGATGCCGCCGCTGGCGGCGACCAGCGGATTTACAACCAGAGAAGTCGTATCGCCGACTCCTCCTGTGGAGTGTTTGTCAACCTTAAAGCCCTTAATCCCGCTTAAATCAACTTTTTCTCCGGAGTCCACCATGCACTGCGTCAGATTGACGGCTTCTTCCGCCGTCATGCTCTTGTAAAAAACAGCCATAAGAAATGCAGCCATCTGGTAGTCCGGGATTTCTCCGCTGACGAAGCCCGAAATCATAAAACTGATTTCTTCTTTCGAAAGTTCCGCTCCGTCCCGTTTCTTCTTAATCACCTCATACACGCTAAACATGGCAATCCTCCTGCTTCCTTTATTTCATAATCATCAAGGAAAAGATAGAACTTTCCGGCAATTTTTTCAATATGGAAAACAATATCGCAGATTTCCGCTCCGGTTTTTTCGTCGCTTAATATGTTAAAGACTTTGCCGTTTTTTTCTAACTTCAGACGGTAAATGTCTTTTGTCTTTGTCTCGTCAATAACTGCCGCTTCCCTGAGCAGAACCCGCATAAATGGATTGCCGCGCCCGAACGGTTCCATCGCCGCGTATATTTCCTGCAGGTTTTTCTCAAGCCAGTTGTCCCACTCAATATCAATGCGGAAATTCCCGGGTTTATTTAAACAAAAATGCCTCCCGCGCACCCGGCGGGCATCATTCAGCGACCCGATGTAACCGATTATTTCTTTCGCTTCTTTTTTCGACTTTGACTTGAAAAGTTCAAGGATTTTTGTATTTTCATTCATCTTTTTCGCTGTGTTGAGAAAGGGAATGATTTTTTTCGCGAGGGTCCGTATCTCCGCAGGTTGTTCCAATCCGAGTTCTTTGATTACCATCTTAAAGGCAAATCTTTTTACGTTGAAAATTCCTCCGACCCCCGCTTTTACGGCCGCCCGGGAATGCCCGAGGAGAGGGACATTGCCCGAAATTGTTCCCAGGGCTACGAGGGGCAGGTTCTGTTCCACGAATATTTTAAATTCCGGAATTTTCCGGTGCTTCAGGATGTTGTAAATTTTTAAAGTTGTTTCGGCGTCGGAAAGCGCCCGGTGAGAAACGGATTTTATGTTGTAAAAGTCCTTCAGCGCTTCCAGTTTGTGACTCTGCGACGGCAGTGCTCTGCGTGAAATTGCAAGGGTGTCCTGTATTTTATTTTTTAGCTCATGACCGAGAAATTTTCTGAATTCGGAATTTAAAAAAGAAGTGTCAAAAGGCGCATTATGGAAGACAAGAGGAAAATCCGAAATCCATTCGCGGAATTTTTTCAGAACTTCTCCCCGCTCCGGAGCATTTTCGACATCCGAGTCCCTGATGCCGGTAAACGAAGTTATCCTCGGCGGTATTCTTCCCGCAGGTTTCAGGAAGGAGGAAAATTTATCAATAATACGGAACCCTCTGAACTTGACCGCCCCGATTTCAATTATTTCGCTGAACCTCGGGGAAAAACCAGTCGTTTCAATATCGCAGGAAATTTTTATCTCGTTGAAACCGTCCTGACGGCTCAGCTTAAAAGCGGCTCCGAGATAAAAAGCGACGAAACAGCCCGCCATTTCCTCCGCATCCCGCTCCTGCGCGCGGGAGCGTGGTTCGCAGAAAGGGTCAAGAATTATGTCGGCGCCGGGGTGTTTCCCGCAGGGTGCGTGATGGTCTGTTATGATGACTTTGATTCCCGCATCTTTCAGGCGCCGGATTGCCGCCGCATCGTTTATCCCCACGGCAACCGTTATCAGAACTTTGGCGTTTGAATTAACCACTTTTTCTATATCCTTTTTGCTAATGCCGCAGGTCGGCCCTTCGCACACGAACGTTTCAGCCGTCGGATAATTCAGAGCGTCCTCAAGAATTAAAAGACCGCTCAAACCGTCGGCATCCGAATCAGCCAAAATAGCAATGACATCTTTTCTGTTAATTGCTTCCTGAATGATTGAAACCGCCCCGGGTAGGCCGCTAAATTTTTCGAAAACATCGTCAAATTCAAGTTTCGGGTCAAGGAATTCTTCCGTTTTTTTTATGTTATCCGCCCCGCGGTTTATTAAAAACCGGCAGAAGGGTTCATCAATGTCAAGCCGCGACGACAGGTACAGGGATAGTTCGCTTTGCCCGGAAACTTCCCAATTTGATTTCAATGCGGATTTATCAGAACTCTTTGGAAGTCAATATGGCATTTATAAGACGTATGAAATCCCGTGATGCCGCCTTGCCCGAGGCAAGGACTTCCGCATGGGAAAGGGGTTTGTTTATTACGCCGCAGGCGTAGTTCGTCAGGCAGGAAATTCCGATAACCCGAATGTTGTGTTTTTTTGCGGCAAGGACTTCGGGGATTGTTGACATCCCGACCACGTCGGCTCCTAATTTCCGGAACATTCTGATTTCCGCCTTCGTTTCGTACGACGGCCCGGACAGGGCGAGATAAATGCCCGTATTCAACGGAATTTTCAACTTCTTGGCCAGTTTTATTACGAGTTTCCGGTATTTTTCGTCGTAGGCGTCGGTCAGGTCAATGAAATGAGCGCCGCCTCTTAAAGGATTTGCGCCCATTAGATTTATATGGTCGGTGATCAATGTCAGCGATGGGACTTTGCGGGCGCGCCTCAAAGAGCCGCCCGCATTCGTCACGATGAGTTTTGTAACTCCGAGTTTTGCCAGAACATCAATCATAAAGACAATTTTCTCCATCGGATGACCTTCGTAGTAGTGGATTCTCCCGGACATAAAAATAACCTTCCGGGAACCGATTCTGCTCATTATGAGCCGTCCGGAGTGTCCGGGTACCTTACTTTTGGCAAAACCGGGGATTTTGTCGTAGGAAATCTCGCGCTTGTCTTTTACTTTATCGGTAATTTGCCCGAGACCGCTGCCGAGTATGACTCCCGTATCGGCAGAGCCCAGTTTTTTTCTGATGAAGCGGACGGTTTTGTCCGCGCAGGAAATTTCTTTGTTCATAAATTTACCTCCTGATTAATTTCCAGAAAGAGGTTCCGTGCTTAAGCCCTTTTATTCCCATAAATTCGGCGATTGTCTGACCGCAGTCGGCGTATGTTTTTCTTATCCCGAGATTTATGTTTTTTCTGATTTTTTTGCCGTAGGCCAGAATCGGGACAAATTCTCTTGTGTGGTCGGTGTGCGCCTTAAATGTCGGGTCGCACCCGTGGTCAGCCGTGATAAAAAGGACATCGTCTTCTTTCATATTCCGCTCGATTTCGGGAAGCGCAGCATCAAATTCCTTGAGGGCGTCGTAATAACCCCGCGGGTTTCTCCTGTGGCCGTAAAGAGAGTCAAAATCGACCAGATTGACGAAAATAAATTCCGGCATCCGGGGGGTGTTCTTCACATCCTCTATCGTTTGGCGGATACCTGCGGGGTTCAGGCCGGTGTGCTGTTCGATGGAAAGACCCCTGTGCGCAAAAATATCCCCGATTTTACCGACTCCGAGCACGTTTATTCCCTGCTCTACGGCGAGGTCGAGCAGCGTCGTGGAAACCGGTTCTATGGAAAAGTCCCTTCTGTCTGCTGTCCTTTCAAAACTGCCTGGCGAGCCTATGAAAGGTCTTGCGATAACCCTTGATATATTATGAGGAACTCTTAAAATACTCCGCGCTTTTTCGCAAATATAATAGAGCCGCGTCAGGGATATAACGTCATTGTGGGCGGCTATCTGAAAAACGCTGTCGGCGGATGTGTAAACGATAGGGTGGCCGGTTTTCATGTGCTCAACGCCGAGTTCTTTCAGTATTTCAGTTCCGGAAGCCGCTTTGTTTCCGAGAATTTCTTTCACCCCGCTGACTTTCAGGAATTTGTCGATTAAGTCATCGGGAAACCCGTCGGGGTAAGTGGGGAAAGGAATCTTCGCGATGCAGCCCATTATTTCCCAGTGTCCCGTAGTTGTGTCTTTTCCTGCGGATTTTGCAGCCATCTTTCCGAAACATCCGACGGGCGCCGGAGGAATTCTTCCCGGATGCAGGTTGGCAATCCCGGAAAGCCCGAGTTTTTCCATATTCGGCAGGTCGATGCCGCCGAATTTCTCAATGAGGTGTCCCAGCGTATCGGCGCCTTTGTCGCCGAAGTGTTCGGCATCGGGCAGTTCTCCCGCGCCGAAACTGTCAAGAACGATTACAATCGCCCGCCTGTACGGGCCGCTTAATAATACGTTTTCTTTATTTTTTTTCACGGTTAATTCCTTACAAAGAGGTTTTCAAATTTATTTTTCGAAACATTTACAAGACCTTTGTCGGTTATCTTTAATTCGGGAATAACGGGGAGCGCCAGGAAAGAAAGGACCATAAAAGGGTCTCTGACTTTACAGCCCATTGAGAAAGCCGCGGATTGTATTTTTTTTAACTTCTTGTAAACAAATGAGAGGTTTTTATTGCTCATCAATCCGCCTATCGGCAGCGGCAGTATTTCGGACTTTCCGGGCTCCCAGCAGCAGAGACCGCCGCCCGCCTTTACTATTGTTAGAACCGCATTAAAAATACTTTCATCATCACAGCCGACGCAGATGATGTTGTGCGAATCGTGGGCAAAGGATGAAGCGAGCGCGCCCCTCTTCAGCCCGAAACCCTTTACAAAACCCTGCGCGATATTTCCCGACGCTCTGTGCCTTTCCACGACGGTAATTTTTAAGATATCGTTTTTGACGTCCGAGACGGCGAAGCCGGCCGATGTTTTTATAGGCAGGACGCTCTTTTTTGTGAGCAACTGGTTCTTCACAATTTCAATCACGTTCGCCTTTGAAGTTTTGGCGGGCAGTTTAAAACTGGCGGGCATCAGCCACTTTACGTTTATACTGCTTCTCAAAGGAACGCGCGGCGGGAATTTTACGCCTACAACCTTTCCGTTTCTTCCTACTTCGATGCCGGTTTTATAAACGTTTTTAACATTGAATTGTTTCAGATTATCCATCACGATAAAATCGGCAAGGTAACCCGGGGCAACCGCTCCGATGTGTTTCAGGCCGAAGTGCCTGGCGGGATTAATCGTAGCCATCCTCACGGCGGTAATCGGCGGAATTCCGCACCTGATGGCTTTTCGTATGGTGTAATCCAGATGCCCGTGCTCAACGAGGTCAATAGGATTTCTGTCGTCGCTTACAAGGCAGAAGTCGGAGTAATTTTTTTCGTTTACGAGAGGCGCGAGCGTTTCAAGATTTTTTGCAACGGACCCTTCTCTTATCATGATTGTCATTCCTGCGGAAAGTTTTTCTTTTGCCTCCGCTTTTCCGAATGATTCATGGTCGCTTCTTATTCCGCTTGTTATGTATGCGTACAGGTCTTTGCCCGACAGCCCCGGAGCGTGCCCTTCGATGGTTTTGTCCGCGGCGATTTTCAGTTTGTCAAAGACCTCGCTGTTGTTTTCCAGAACCCCCGGCACGTTCATCACCTCCCCCAGGCCCACGACCCATTTCTGCGAGAAATACGGCATCAGGTCAACGGCGGAAAGTCTTGCGCCCGACGTTTCCATGTTCGAGGCGGGGACCGTTGAAGGAAGCGTAAAATAAATATCCATCGGCTGGTATTTTGCCGATTGGAGCATGTAGGTTATTCCTTCAAGCCCGAGGACGTTGGCGATTTCATGCGGGTCGCACACAATGGTTGTTGTACCGAAAGGAACGACCGCTTTCACGAATTCTCCCATTTCAAGCATTGAACTTTCGGTGTGTATGTGTCCCTCAACCAGGCCCGGGGCAACGTATCTGTTTTTCAAGTCAACCGTTTTTTTCGCTCTGTAATTGCCGTAGCCGACGACGATTCCCCTGTGCACGGCAATGCTCGTTTCTTCTATATCCCCGGAAAAAACATTGATGAGACGCGCATTCTTGAATAGTGTGTCGGCGGGTATTTTTCCACGCGCCGCTTTCACGAGTTCATGTTTGCTGATTAATTTCATAAATATCCCGATTTTCCCAAGATTAATTTTAGCAACTAAAACTTTTAAAATCAAGCAGGATTAACGGAATTTCAATCTCCATTCAATCTCCGGGTTTTTGTTGCCGGCCGGCGGAAAATTTGGTAACATTCGGGAAAGTTCAATCGGAGGTGTGAGATGGACGGAACGAAATTTTTGCTTGACGAAAAAGAAATGCCGGACCGCTGGTACAACATACAGGCGGATTTGCCGGAACCGCTGCCGCCGGTTCTGCACCCCGGAACCGGAAAACCCGTGGGGCCTGCCGACCTCGCTCCGTTATTCCCGATGGAATTAATCAAACAAGAGGTTTCTACGGAAAGGTGGATTGACATTCCGGAAGAAGTGAAGGATATTTATAAACTATGGCGGCCCACAACCCTGTTCCGCGCGCACCGTCTGGAAAAGGCGTTGGATACGCCGGCTAAAATTTTCTACAAATACGAGGGCTCAAGCCCGCCCGGAAGTCACAAGCCGAATACCGCCGTGGCGCAGGCGTATTACAACAAAAAAGAAGGAATCAAACGCATCACAACCGAAACGGGAGCCGGGCAGTGGGGCAGCGCCCTTTCTTTCGGCGGCGCCTGCTTCGGGCTTGAGATAAAGGTCTATATGGTAAGGATCAGTTATAACCAGAAGCCATACCGGCGCGTTATGATGAATGTCTGGGGCGGGGAGTGCGTGCCGAGTCCGAGCCCGGACACCAAGACGGGGCGGGATATGCTGGCAAAAGACCCCGATTGCCCCGGCAGTTTGGGTCTTGCAATAAGCGAGGCGGTGGAAGATGCCGTCTCCCGCGACGACACACACTATTCTCTGGGCAGCGTTCTCAATCACGTTCTTCTTCATCAGACGGTAATCGGTCTGGAAACAAAGAAAATGATGGAGAAGATGGATGTTTATCCGGATATTATTATCGGTTGCGTCGGCGGCGGCTCAAACTTCGCGGGTCTTTTTCTGCCTTTTGTAAAAGACAAAATTGACGGGAAAAAGCCGGACCTGCGCATTATCAATGTTGAGCCGGCCAGTTGTCCGACTCTGACGAAAGGTCCTTATGCGTATGACTTCGGCGATGTAGCGGGTCTCACGCCTCTTATGAAGATGTACACCCTGGGGCACGGTTTTATTCCGCCACCCGTACATGCGGGAGGTCTGCGCTATCACGGAATGGCGCCGATTATATGCCATCTTTATAAGATGGGTTTTGTTGAGGCGAGAGCGGAACACCAGCTTGCCACTTTTAAGGCGGGGGTAACGTTCGCCCGCACCGAAGGCATTATCAGCGCTCCCGAACCGGATCATGCAATCAAAGCGGTTATTGACGAGGCGCTTAAATGTAAAGAATCCGGCGAGTCCAAAACAATTCTTCTCGCCCACAGCGGTCACGGCCACGTTGATATGGCAGCGTATGACGCTTATCTCTCGGGCAAATTAAAGGATTATGCCTATCCCGAGGAAAAAATAAAGGAATCACTCAAAGAACTGCCGAAAGTTAAAAGTTAAGCCATGTTTATTCCGTTTATTTGCTGTTTGATGTGCGGCGCCGAGGATAAATTATGTATGAGAAAATTCTTGCGGATATAAAAAAACAGAGTATTTCTCTCGCGCTGGTGAGTGAAGCAGAAAAAAACAAAATCCTCATCGGGATTTCCAAAAGTATCCTCGGGTCAAAAGAGGAAATAATCCGCGCAAACAGAAAAGACCTCGTGAGCGCGCGGAAATCAAAGAAAAGTTCTTCCTTTATAGACCGTTTGATATTAAACGGCAAGAGGATAGATGAAATGGCGGCTCAGGTTCGGGATGTGGCGGGATTGAAACTCCGTATAGGAGAACTAATCGAAGAACGAAAAAGGCCGAACGGCTTGCTCATAAGAAAAGTCCGCGTGCCGCTCGGAGTTATTTTTGTCATTTATGAATCCCGTCCGAATGTGACCTCCGACTGCGCGGCGCTGTGTTTTAAGTCGGGCAATGCTGTGGTCCTGCGCGGCGGCTCTGACGCTTTAAATTCAAACAGGGCGATTTACTCGGCAATAAAAAGCGCCCTCCCCGCAGATTTGAAAGATGCGGTTTACTTTGTGGACGGGGCCGGCTACGAAGCCGTAAAAAAATTACTCAAAATGAATAAATTCATAGACGCCGTAATCCCGCGCGGCGGCGAAAAACTGATACAAACCGTCGTCTCGAATTCAACCATCCCCGTCATTTATCACGGGAAAGGTATCTGCCATCTTTATGTTCACGAGGATGCGGATATAAAAATGGCTCTTAAAATTGCGCTGAATGCGAAGGTGCAAAGGCCGGGGGTGTGCAATGCGATAGAAACGCTTCTCGTTGACCGCAGAATTGCCGGAAGATTTTTGCCTGTTCTTTATGGGGCTTACAAAAAAGAAAATGTGGAGATGCGCGGAGACAGGGAAACGCTGAAAATTCTGAAAAATATTAAACCGGCGAAGAAAGCCGACTGGGACACGGAATATCTTGACAGGATAATTTCAATAAAAATTGTGAAGAACCTCGTAGAGGCGGCCGGGTTCATAAACGAACACGGCTCCCGGCATTCGGAAGCGATAGTGACGGGAAATAAGGCTGCCGCCGGGAATTTTTTTCGAACGGTTGACGCCGCATGCGTTTATCACAACGCCTCCACCAGATTCACCGACGGGGGGCAGTTCGGCATGGGCGCCGAGATAGGCATTTCAAACCAGAAACTTCACGCCCGCGGTCCCGTCGGATTAAAGGAACTCACAACTTACAAATATGTGGTGAGCGGAGCCGGCCAGATAAGAAAATGACAGGGCTCTTCGGCGGAACGTTTAATCCGCCGCACTTAGGGCACCTTTTTCTTGCCGAAGAAAGCAGGTATGAACTGGGCCTGGAAAAAGTCGTGTTCATTCCGTCAGGCATTCCGACGCATAAAAACAGCGAACTCCCCGCCCCTTCCGTAAGATATAAAATGACCGTTCTTGCAACCCTCGCGAATCCTCATTTTGAAGTTAGCGACTGGGAAACGAAAAAGAAAGCGCCCTCGTACACGGTTGAAACATTAAGGCATTTTCAGAAAGTTTGCGGTAATGATATTGTCTTTTTTATGGGGCTTGATTCCGTCAGGAATATAAAATCGTGGAAAAACTATCAGGAAATCCTTGATAATTTCAGAATTTGCGTATGGAAACGGCCGGGTGTGAGAACGGAAGAAATCGAGCCGGGAATAATGGAGAGGATTTTTCTTATGAATACGCCTGAAATCCCGATTTCCTCAGCAGGAATAAGGAATAAAATTAAGGAAAAACAGCCGGTCCGGTATCTTCTGCCGGAAAAAGTTTACGCATACTTATCCGCAATGGATCTGTATAAATGACAGCCGCTTCTTCTCCCCGCGTCCGGCTATCGGTTGTAATTTTGGCAGGCATTGTTTCTCTCCTGGTTATTTTTCTGTATTCAAAGAGCTCAATTTTCAGAAAGATTCAAAAAGGGCAGAGAATCAACATGCTGCTTGTCGGAGCCGATCAGGTAATGGGCGGCTCCCACGCTGATGTGGTTCTCTGGGTGAGTTACCAGCCGGTTACGCGGTTTGTGGATATCGTATCGGTTCCGCGGGATGCGCTCATAAAATGGGACAGATGGATTCCGAGAAAACTGAGCGAGATCCTTTATCTGAACACAAAAGAATTCGGAATGGATGAAGGAATAAACCGCTTCGTGAAGGAATTGGAGGGTTTCCTCGGGATAAGATTTAATTACCATACCATTGTTACGCTCTCTGCATTTGAGCATTTCATTGACGCAATCGGTCCTGTCCCGGTTACGATAGACCGTCCGATGCATTACGATGACAACTGGGGAAACCTGCATATTCATTTTGAACCGGGAGAGTACCTTCTTAACGGAAAAAAAGCGCTTGAATTCGTCAGATTCAGGCATTCTTCCCTCGGCGACCTCGGGCGGATAAACCGCCAGCACATGTTTTTGAAGAATCTGCTGGTAAGAGCCATTGATTTTAGGACTTTTTTGGCAATACCCCGCTTTCTCAGGATTTACAGGGAGGACATTTTTACGAATATATCGCTCCTCGAGATTTTGCCGGTGTTTGAGATATTCAGAACAATCAACGTGGAGAATCAGAGATACCAGATATTCCCCGGCGCCGCGCAGAAAATCGGTTCAAAGGAAGTGTGGAAACTGGACGGAAAACTGTTGGAGGAGATAAAAATAACCGTTCTTAATTCCCAAATGGAACTCTGGCCGAGGAGCAGAATAAGGCCGTTCCTTATAAAAAGAAAGGCATCCGCTCTGCAGGACATTTCCGCCGAGGTTTTTAATGCGTCGAAGAAAAGCGGCATTGCGGAGTACCTTTCCAAGAACCTGAGGGAATACGGGTGCGATGTTGTTTTATGGGATAATTGGGGCAGTTTCAAGAAACGCACTGAAGTCGTGGCGAGAACCGGCGATTTGGCAAAAGCGGTGCGCGTTGCGAAAACCCTCGGCTGCAATCACGTCAGGACCGAAATTGACCCCCACAGGATGGTGGACGTTTCAATCGTGATAGGGGATGATTTCCCGAAGGTTTTTAAACATGATAAAAAATAAATTTTTAAAAGCCGTCAATGATACCGCCTTACGGATGAAGGCGGAAGATATAAAGGTGCTTGACCTCGGAAAATTCGACACCTGCGGGGAGTATTACATCATAATGACGGCGAATTCCGCCCCCCATATGAAAGCGCTGGTGAGGGAAATCTCCGCTATGGCAAAAGCCCTGAAAATACCCGTTCACCATGTTGAAGGTCTGCAGGCGGGCAGGTGGGTTTTGATTGACTGCATGGACGTCATTGTGCACATATTTACAAAAGAGGAGCGGGGTTTTTACAATATTGAAAGATTGTGGGATTCCGAATGAAAGAAGCTCTTTATTATTCCCCGGAAGATAAGGCTGTCCGGTGCCTTCTGTGCCCGCACGAATGTAAAATAGCGCCTGACGGGACAGGCATCTGCAGAGCGCGCAAGAACATATCCGGCACATTGTTTTCACTGACTTACGGAAAGGTCTCTTCAATGAGCATGGACCCGGTGGAGAAAAAACCTCTGTATCATTTTTATCCCGGGAGCGGAATTTTATCGGTGGGTTCCGTCGGCTGTAATTTCAAATGCCCCTGGTGCCAGAATTCGGAAATCTCCCGTCCGGCGTCTGTTAGTCGCAACCTTCGCGAAGTTGAAATTGACGAACTGATTAAAATTGCAAAAGCGCGCGATTCCGCAGGGATTGCGTACACCTACAACGAACCCCTGATAAATTATGAATTCCTTCTTGAATGTTCAAAACAGTTTCACGAAAACAAATTGAAAAATGTCCTCGTAACAAACGGTTTCGTAAATGAAGGGCCCTTCGCAGAACTTCTTCCGAGCATAGACGCCGCTAACATTGATGTAAAATTTTTTAACGATTCTCTCTATCGTGAAATGTGCGGCGGAAATTTCGGCAAAGTCATGAGAACCGTCGAGATGATGTTCGGGGCGGAGAAACATGTGGAACTGACCTTTTGTGTGGTCACGAAAGCGAACGACGGAAAGGCCGATTTTGAGAAGTTTGTTGACAGGGCGAGGTCGTTGTCCGCCGACATCCCGCTTCACATCTCAAGATATTTTCCTTCTTTTAACTATCGGGAAGAGCCGACACCCCTGAGTACCCTTTATGAATTCAGGGATATTGCCGTTAAAAAATTGAACTTTGTTTATCTCGGAAACGTGGCGGAGGAAACAAACACGTACTGCCCTTCGTGCAGGACGCTTTTGATAAAAAGAAAGGGTTATTTCGTGGAAAAAACCGGCCTTGAGGGAAATACCTGTGCGAAATGCGGTAAAATTATTTCCGGCGCTTTTTAGTATCCTTTTTTTAGGGTGCGGCAGGAACTTTACGAGCAGGAGATTTTTCTATCTCGGGACATACGTTGACGTAACAATTCCTGAAAAAAGCAGCGCCGCGGTTTTTTCGCGAATTGAAGAGGAGATGGAGAACGTAGAAAAACTCCTTAATCTTAAATCGGGTCCGACGGCAACTCTAAATAAATCAGGCAGAATAAAAAACGGCAAAATTGCGGAACTTTTACGGTTTGCCGCAAAAGCGTCCGAAAAGACCGGCGGCATTTTTGATGTGACAATCGAGCCGGTTCTGAGAATCTGGGGTTTTTCGCCGGTCAGTTCAGGGCATAGAGATCCTTCCGAAAAAGAAATAAAGGATGCGCTGAAGAAAGTTGATTGGCGCCGGATAAAAATTAACGGCGATACGGTTTCAGCCCCCGGAACGATAGTTAATTTCGGCTCAATGGGGAAAGGTTACCTGCTTTTGCGCATTAGAAGAATTCTGGAAAATGAGCAGATAAAAAATGCTCTTGTTGACGCCGGAGGCGATATCCTCGCAATGGGGAAAGGAAAAAGAGGAAAATGGAAAATCGGAATCAGGGACCCTTTCTCAAATGGAATAAGCGTGATTGTGGAATTAACAAACCTGACTGTCGCGACAAGCGGCGACTACGAAAATTTCTTTGTGAAAGACGGGAAAAAATATAATCATATACTGAACCCTAAAACCGGACGTCCTGCAGAAAAGCATCAGGTGACCGTGATTGCTTCCGACCCGGTAAACGCCGATATTTATTCCACCGCCTTTATGCTTATGGAAAATAAAACCGCTCTTGAAATTGCCGAGGCGCTGGGGCTCGGAGTTATGATGATTGACGAACGGGGGAAAGTTTGGAAAAACAAAATTTTTTGCCGCTACGAGAAATTATAGTTTTTTCAGCCGCCGCCTGCGTCTTTCAATTGTCGGAAGCAATAATACCGAAACCGCTGCCGTTTCTCAGAATCGGTATCGCAAACATTCCCGCTTTCATGCTGGTCGTAACGGGGAACCTGAAAGGAGCCCTAACTGTTTCGGCGGTAAGAACAACCGCCTCGGGAATTTTGCTGGGGAATTTTCTTTCCCCTTTTTATTTTTTGTCCCTGTTCGGCGCCGTTTCTTCTAATTTGGTTGTGGCGTCTGTGATTTTTCTTAAAAAAGAACTTTTTTCAATTCCCGGCCTTGCAATAATAGGCGCCCTTTCAAGCAACATTACTCAGCTGCTCGCCGCGTATTTCGTTCTCGGCAGTCAGAAGGAGGTCTTCGCTTTTCTGCCCCTCTTTCTTCTCCTTGCTCTTCCATCCGGCGGCATCACCGGCGGCATTTCATATTATTTAATACCGAAATGGCAGAAGTTCCGTCTGGAAAGAAGCAGTCCATAATATGAATTCTTATGAAATGTTTGAAGAGGTATTCGAAAAATATAATAAAAAAATTTTCAGTTTACTTCTGTCATTAACTAAAAATACCGAAGAAGCGGAAGACCTTACCCAGGAAACATTTGTAAAGTGCTATAAAAAGCTGGATCGTTTCAGAGAAGAGTCAAAGCTCTATACATGGCTTCACCGCATTGCTATTAACTGCTGGAAAAACAAAGTACGATATAATAACCGGCGGGGAATCTACAAAGAAGATTCTCTTGACGCGATGCAAGATGATTCAGTTGAGGGCGATAAGATAAAAATAAGAAACACAGAAGATGTTTCTGCTGAAAATGTTTTGAAGGATTTAGAATTACAGCGATTTGTAAAAAAATGTATTCATGCGCTTCCGCCCAAATATAAAGCGCCCATTGTACTTTATATGGAAGGATATTCTATCGGCGAGATATCCGCAATAATAAAGAGACGTTCAGGCACGGTAAAATCACTGATTTTCCGGGCAAAACTCAAGTTAAAGGAAGAAATAATAAAATATTTAGACACTACCGGGCAAAATCCTAATGCAACCGATTGAAGGAAAGCGGTGTCTAATAAAGTGAGGGTTAAATGAAAAGGAAAAGCAGGGATTGTAAAAAAACGGAAAAGCTGTTTGAAAAGTATTTTTCCGATGAGCTTCAAGGAAGTATAAAGGCGGAAATAGAAGGCCATATATCTTCCTGTGACGATTGCCGGAACCGGGCGCTTGCGTATAATACTGTTGAACGTACAGTAGAATCAGCGCACCTGCTGCCGCAGGACAGGTATGCTGAAAAGGAAATACCTTCTCATCTGAAAGCAAAGCTCTTTGCAAACATAGAAGCAATAAATTCACAAACGCCGCCGTTTAGCTTAAAAATCTTTTTGAGACCGGCATATATTGCTATAGCAACCGCTGTTATACTGATAATTCCTCTTCGGATTATAAAGAAACCAAATAAGGGTATTACGAAATATTATGATTCTAACAACTTTATTGCTGATGCCATCGCGCAGGCAAGAAGTATAAATGATACTGAGCGGATAACAGCCAAGACATCGGATATTATAGGGATAGCAAAATGACAGAGAAAATAATCTTGAATAGAGAAAGTAAAGTTTTTGATGGAAAGAAAAAGATATACAGGAATCTATTTTCGGCGCTGTTACTTGTATTGTTCCCCATGGTATCTTCGGCGCAGGATATTGTCTTTGTCCTTCCGAAAACACTAAAAGTTACCACTAACAAAGTTATCGTCAAGGGCGCGGTAATGGATTTTAGTGTAGATAAAATTGATATAACTTCATTAAACCTGATAGACCTTGTCAGAGAACAGGAAAAGGAAGAAAAACTTAGAAAGAAAGAGAAAGAGAAAAAAAGAACAAAAGAAAAAAAGGAATGCTGGTTAAATACTCTGGACTATGAAACGATTCCTGTGACAAACGGATTCTTTCAGAAGTCACTGAAAATAAAAGAGGGAATAAATGCCGTTCTTGTAAAGCCGGCAGAAGTTGACGCATCACCGCAGAACACGCATATGAAAGTTATTGTTCTGGACAGAGTATCGTCGAAAATAGAACTCCTTCAGCCCGAAACCGACCGGATAGCCCAGCTTAAGAATATATCCGGAAAAATTGTAAAAAAACCCTACCCTGAAACAGTGCGAGTGACTATTGAGGCATTGGTCGCTGATGATTTAGAAGGCAATACGAATTATAAAATAAACAATCTTCTTGAAGCAACAGTTCCCGTGAAGAGGAAAAAGTTTAAACTTCCTGTGGCTTTATCAGAACTCTTAACGGGCGGGGAGATTGTGATAATAACAATATCTGACGATGGTACCCAGATTACAAAAACGTTGTTTTGAAAGATGAGATTTTGAAGAAAAGGAGGAATGACTAAAATGAAAGGAACACTGAGAAGGATGGTTTCGTTTGGCATGATGGTTGTTTTGTTTGCGGGCTGCGCCGGAAGGCAGAAAGTTCAGGCGCCGATTGACCCAACCGCCGCTTCACCCGGCGAGAAACTGACCTGGGCGAGTCACGATCAGCGGCCGGGATGGACGATATCCGAACCCGAGACGGAAGGAGATGCGCTCGCATTTGTCGGGCTGTCCGGCAAATACGCTTTAGAGAAAGAGGCGAGGGATGATGCTTTGCGTACCGCTACAAATAATGTTATCAAGTACATCGGGACTCTTGTAGAAGATAAATTTAACAGATTGCAGACATCTTACGGGCTGACTTCTGAGACAGTTGACCCTACAAATGTTACGCGCCGGCTTGAGGAACAGCTTGCTGCTGCATTTGCCACACGCGTAAAAGCAAAGGAATGGTATATTGAAAAATGGCTGAAGAAAGAAACCAAAGAGACGTATGTCCTTGTATTCGTATTGGCAAAAGTTCCGCAGAATGCGATTAATCAGGTATACGAAGAACTTTGCGATAATTCAATCGATGACTTGAAAAAGAAGAGGGATTCAGCCAACGAGGAAAAAGCAAAAGCGCAGTTTGAGAATGCGATGAAAGCTTTTGAGGATGCCAAAAAACAGGGATTCTCATTAAAATAATTTAGCGCGCTTATTCGCAGGACGCAGAAGAAGAATATCTTATTCTCTTTTTGTAAAAGGCGCTGATAAAGGAGGCCGATGGAAAAGAAAATTATAGTAAATGAATATGCGAAGCTGTTACAGGATGTAAAACACCGTATACGTTCAGCGCAATACGAGGCTTTAAGGGCGGTAAATAAAGAGCTCATACTTCTTTATTGGGATATCGGTAGAATGATTGTTGAACGGCAGAAGAAACATGGCTGGGGCAAATCTATCGTAGAAACGCTGGCAAAGGATTTGCGGGCAGAATTTCCCGGGATGCGGGGATTTTCGTCTCAAAATCTTTGGTATATGCGGCAGTTCTATGCTGAATACCATAAAAATGCAAATCTCCAACCATTGGTTGGAGAAATAAGCTGGGCAAAGCATTTGATAATTATGGGAAAATGCAAGGCAGAACTTGAGCGGGAGTTTTATATTAAAATGACGCGCAAATTCGGCTGGACTAAAAATGTTCTCGTTCACCAGATAGAAAATCGGAGTTATGAAAAAACATTGGCTGGTCAGACAAATTTTGATAAGGCATTGCCTGAAAAAATTAGAAATCAGGCAAAACTTGCTGTTAAAGATGAGTATACTTTTGATTTCCTTGAACTTGGCGAAGAACACAGCGAGATGGAACTTGAACGGGCATTGATTACCAGAATTAACCGGTTCCTTGTTGAAATGGGCGGCGTATTTGCATTTCTTGGCAATCAGTTCCGGTTGGAAGTGGACGGCGAAGAATTCTTTATTGATATTTTACTCTATCACCGTCGCTTAAAATGTCTGGTAGCTGTTGAATTGAAAGTCGGGAAATTCATACCTGAATTTGTCGGCAAGATGCAGTTTTATCTGACTGCACTGGATAAAACTGTCAGGGAAAAAGATGAAAATGCGTCTATCGGCATTATATTATGTAAAGAGAAAAAACGGACGATTGTCGAATATGCATTAAAGGAAAGCCGTAAACCGATTGCGGTTGCGCAATACCGCATAACGCAGACATTGCCTAAAAACCTTCAGAAAGAACTGCCTGCGCCGGAACAGATACGAAAACTTCTTGATGAGGTGGAGCAATGAGCATAACAGGCAAAAGGAGTGAGGGAATTTGACTGGTTTCGTAATTACGAAAAAATGAGAAGAAGAGCAATTATTCGAATATGCTGCATATTATTTTTAAACCAGTTGCTATTTTCATCCGAATACCCGACTGCCTTGTTCCTTGTGGACGCACAGCAGAATCTTCGCCTGTATTCAATGGGAAATATATTTTCAAGTGTTAGTCCAAATGATGCTTTTAACAATCCCTGGGCTCTCGGCTGGACTGTGAATTCAGGTGTTTCTTTTTACCAATGGTCTGGAGCAGTTGAGGATTCAAGATATAATTATGTCGGAGTTGTAGCTCCTTACACCAGACGTGGGGCTTTCAATCTGAGTTATCTCACTTATTCTACGGGAGAGGAAACCGTTGAGGAACTTGACGGTACGGTAAGAACAATTAAATTCGAGGAAAATACCCTGTTATCTATTGGATATGGCTTCAATCTCGGGCAAAAATTTTTCCTGGGAGGGAATGCCAAATATCTATCAAGCACATTAGCAAGCACCTACAAAGCAAATGCTTTTCTTGCCGATATTGGTCTGGCATATCACACATTAAGCGATAAGCATATTTTAGGAGCATGCGTGCGTAATCTGGGGCAGGATATAAAATATTACAAGACAAAGGAGCCGTCTCCCACTGAAGTAAAATTAGGATATTCATATAAGTTTAAGCCTGCTCCCAAGCATAAGATATTGTGCGGGTTGAGTTATGCGGACGTAATAAACGGCAACACGCAAACAATGTCTGCCGGAGTTGAATATTTTCCAGGGTTATCCATATTTTCAATACGAGGTGGAGTAATCAAACGCGATGAAGATGTTTCATATACCAGCGGAATAGGAGTGTCTTTAAGCGGGTTTAATTGTGATGTGGGCTATGAGATGATGTCCC
>JBDRMV010000006.1:0-21746 GCA_043811795.1 bacterium
CCCGTATAAAGGAAAAAAAGCCGGAGGTTTGTGACGGGCTCAAGTTTCAGAATCTCCGCGCAGCCCAGAGCGTAAACATTCATTGCCAGAGCATAAGGCGCGACCTCCGGATTTTTGTTCGTTTTGTAATCGTATATGACGAACCCGGAGGATGTTTTTTCTACTCTGTCAATCGCTCCTTTGATGAAAAAATCGCCGGAGGATTTTATTTTCAGCGTAAAAGACGCTTCCTTCATAAAAGGTTCTTCCGTGAAACGGGATTTAAGAAAATTTGAAATCATCTTTTCCGTCCCTGCGGGGTTGTCTTTAAGCGAAATTGAAACTCTTTCGCTGAAACGTTTTTCTCCGCCGCCTTCTTTAAAAAATTCAATTGACTGGTGGAAAACATTGCCTTTTTTCAATGACTCTTTGTTCCGGCTCACGGGCGTTTTCATTATATTCTCAAAATAATACCTGCGCGGGCACTTTTCAAAAGTTGCAAGTTCCGTAACGGTAAAGCCCTTTTTCGTCTTTTCCGAAATTACCGTATCCTCCGAAAAAAAATCCGCCGGCTTTATGTCGGAAAATTCGGGAACCAAAACCCGGCCGATTATTTTTTCCTCCGGAGGCGGCGCGCCCGGCGCCCGGACGCAAGTCAAAACGCTTCTAAAATCCGGCCTTACTTCAAATTCCCCGTCATTATTCTCAAGGAAGAAATCAAGCAGGGGACTCAATTTTTTATTGCGGGCGCTCCCGAGCAGGAAAAGTTTCTCCCTCGCGCGGGTGGCCGAAACATAAAAGAGCCGCCACTCCTCCGGAGAAATTATATCGCTTTTTGCCCGGGCTTTTTTCTCCGTCCTCTTTATTGTTCCTTCGCTAATTTCCCACGGCATATCGGATTTAACCGTCACCGGAAACTGGCGCGGGGTGATGTTAGCCACGAAAACAACTTTTCTTTCAAGACCTTTTATTTTGTGAATCGTAAAAATTTCAACCGCCTCAGACAGCCCCGCACTTGCTTCGCTTTCAACAACGCCCTGCTCATTAACCTCTTTTACATAGTCAATGAAACCCGAAAGTGTGGGAGCCGCGGAACTGTTCTCAAACCTGAGGACAAGTTCCAGAAATTTCTTGATGTTCGCAAGAGCCCTGCCCCTGTGAGCGCCCGGAAAATTATGATTTATCCATTGGAACAACCCCGATACAAGCGCCGTATTAAGAACGAACTGGCACAGGGAACCGTGGTTTGAAACGCGGGCTTTATCAAAAAGGAACTTAACCTTTTCCTTTTTTTCATCAGGGAGACCGCTCGAAACTTTCAAAAAACCTTCAAAAAGAGAACTCATGCCGCCACGACATCTGGAAATCTCGTAAATATCCTGAAGCGTAAAGGAAAAAATGGGACTCGTTAAAAGTTCAACAAAAGCAACATCGTCGCCCGGAGAATCAACTGCCTTCAGAATTGAAAGGATCTGACGAACTTCCGGCCTGCCGTAAAAACCGCTGCCCGCCGTGGTTATATAAGGAATCCCCTCCTCTCTGAAAACACGCTCATAGTCCGAAATGGCATTCTTCAGGCTCCGCAGGATGACCGCAAAATCACCGTAGCCGAGTTTTCCCCCGGACGTCTCCCTTATTTTTTTTATCTCTCCCGCTATGAAGCGCGCTTCCTCCTCCCGCGAAGAGGCAATTACAACTTTCACTTCATCGCCTTCCTCCGCATTCTCGCCGGGCAGGAGTGGACTGAAATCCGTAAGGTTACTCCCCATTTTATTAACCAAGGCGAGTATTTTTTTTGTGCTCCTGCGATTACATGTTAAAACTTTCTGATAATCCGCTTCCCGGCTTATAAGTGAAATATTTTCCGGGCTGGCGCCTCTGAAAGAATATATCGACTGGTTAAAATCTCCTACAACGCAGAGAAATTCCGGTTTGATTTTTTTGAAAATTTCAAGCTGCAGAGGGCTGGTATCCTGAAATTCGTCAATGAACACAAATCTGTACTGCCGTCTGAGAGAGTCGCGGACGATGCCGGATGCGTCAAGTAATTTATAAGTTTCCAGAAGCAGCTGCGGAAAATCCAGCATTGAATCTTCCCTGAGTTTTTTGACATACATCTCATAAACAGTGCTGACAAAAGATGTAAAATCCCCGTCTTCCCCGCCCGCGGACGAGGCAATTTGAGAAGGCGAAAGAAGGCCGTACCGCAGTTGTGTGACAAAATTATAAAGTTGTTTCTCCGCCCTTAAATCTTTCGGCGAAATCGCGCTGAGCGGCAGGTTCTTTTTCATCAGGGAGAGAAGCCTCCGGAAAAAAATATTTTCATCGCCCTCCGACAGCATCCCGAACATAGAATCAATCCCCGACAGGTGCGGGAACCCCGAAATTATTTTGCTGCAAAAAGAATCAATCGTAAAAATCTGCAGATACGGCCTCACTTCCGGAGCATTGAGCCGCTCAAGCAACCTGTTTTTCATCTCCTTTGTCGCCTTCCTGGTAAACGTAACGGCAAGAATGGATTTTACGGCATCTTTAAGCGTCATTCCTCCGGTCGTCAGAAACTCTATCTTTTCAAGATACTGCTTTATAAGATACGTCGTCTTGCCGGTGCCGGCGCCGGCCCGGGCAACTACAAGACCTTCATAAATGCTCTTTTCCTTTTCAGTTTCAGTTTTAATTCTTTGCATTGCAAATATTTTTGTACTCGCAGCTGAAGCACAAATTGTTCTTGCGACGTGGAGAAAAATCACCGGCACGAAGACAAGCGATATTTTCCTTTATTATTTCCTTCATCTTCCTTATGCTTTCAACTGTCTTCGGGTCGGCAAGTTCAAGTGAAATCTTCATCGGATAATCATTTTGCTTATCGTAATCCGCCAGCCAGTACAGCCCGAACTTCCTGCATTCTTCCACCGCCATTGAATAAAGAGGTAAAGCGATGTGCCTTCCGTCGGCAATGCGGTTGGAGAGACCGCCCGCCTTGAACTTGGAAGAAGGGCTCGTTTTGTAATCAATTATTTCAAACCCTCCGTCAATACGGTCCACTCTGTCTATCCTTCCGGTTATCTTTAAGGGGAAGCCGCCGATAACAACTTTGTGTTCCCGCAAACGCACATCAAATTCATGTTCTGTTCCGGCGTATCTTAAAAGAAACGGGGTAACAAACTTCTTCCAGCATTTAAACGTGTATTCGTCGGGAAATTCCTCTTTTCTCAATGCCTCGGTAAACACAATATCAATCAGTTCGCTCATCTTTTTTTCCATCCCGCCGAGCGCCGCCGGATGCGGAAATTTGCCGTGAAATCTTTCCATGATTTCATGAACCAGCCGGCCGCTTAAAGCCCCGGGAGTCATCTCTTTCCTGATGCGGACCACTTTCTCAAGGAAATATTTAAGCGGGCAGGCAATATAATTTTCAAGAGCCGTGGCGGAAACGGATTTTATCGCAGGCGCAAAAACGCAAAGGGGAGACAATTTAACCTCCCTCATCTTCACCTTTTCTTCAAAAATGTCCGGAAGCGGGGGTGTCCGGACGGCGAGACCGTCTTTTAAATATTCTTCTATATACGGCGTCGAAACTTTCTCCTCCGTGAAATCCGTTCTGAAACTCAAAAACACCTTCTCCGACGCTGTATTTACCGCTATGTCAAATATTCTTTTTTCCACCGCATAATGTTTTTCTTCGCTTCTCCCAGTTTCAATATAAGAGTCAGGCCTGAACTCTCTGGGAAAATTGCCCCACATCACCCCGGGTATAAAAGAATACCTGAAATGAGCTCCTTTCGCCTCGTGAACCGTTAAAATTTTTACGGCGCCCGTTATGTCTCCCAGATAAGAGGCTCTGGAAAAAGAACCGACCGCATCTTTCAGAAATGCCGCAAACACCTCAAAATCGTCAACGCAAACTTCATTTTCTATCTTTTCGAGATAATCAAAAAAGCATCCGAACAAACGGCTCAGCACAAGGACTCCCGAAACCGTTTTCTCCAGACCGCAGAACCTGTATAACTGAAAAATACGGGCGGTAATATTCCTTTTTCCGCCATTCGCCAAACGGCGGCCCTGTTTTTTTATTTCATCAATTTTTCTGGCGTGGGCGCCTCCGGCAACTTCCGAGATTACGAAGGGACCGAATCCAAACACCGGCAATCTTAAAACATCACGGAGTTCAAACGCATCTTCAAAATCCCCCAGCCAGAAAAGAAAAGACAGAAAAGAAATAAACTGCGGATGCTTAAAAAACGGCGCGCCGGTAGAACAGCTCACAGGCACACCTGACATTGCCGCCATATCCTCAATCATTTTCGCCTCGTCGCCTATGTTTCTGACAACAACCGCCATGTCATCAGCCGGAACGCCGGCATTAAGAAATTCCTTTATTTTTCCGAGAATCCACCGCGATTCGTCAAAAAGATTTGTAAATCCGCTACTCGTAACAACGGGCGATGATTTCTTTACGAGAATTTCTTTTCTGTTACTAAATTCTTCTTCAAAAACCTTTTTGTTGCCGGCGGCGTCCGCCCCGAGAAATTCGTAAATGCCGGCCGACTCATCTCCCGCCGCAAAGACATTTTTTGCCGTTTTCAGAAGAACCCTGAAAATTTCGACCTCGAGGGCGTTTAAATCCTCCCACCCGTCAAGAAAAATATAGTCGAATTTCCCGTCGAGCGCGCCACTTTTCACCGCTTTAAGGCAGAAATTTTCAACGTCTCTCAGGTCAAGAAGATTCTTTTCGCGCAGATTGTCATTATAAGCATTCAGAATAAAGAACAATTCTTTGTCCTGCGCAGCAGCGCGCGGACAAATCTTGAAATTATCGATAAAGTCCATAACCTCTTTGACAAAACCCCGGTCGGAGACGCAATTTTTGTATTTTAGGAGATGTTTCCCGAGCTCCGGACGGGAGAGGACTTCTCTTATAATTAACTCTTCCTCTCTTCCCGCCGCTATCGTAAAATCAGGCAGGATATCAAACAAAAAATAATTCTTTCTTGCCGCCCACTTGGCAAATCCCGAAAACGTATCTATGTGTAATTCTCTGAACCCCGCAACGGTTGCCGCCTTGACTCTGCTCAGGAAAAGTTCGCGGACGTTTCCCGAACAAAAAACAAGTATTTTCGACGGCTCCGCGCCGGCTTTTAAAATGGCTGAAAATTCACTTAACAGAAACTCCGTTTTGCCGCAGGCGAGGCGGCCTTCTATGAAAACCACATCGGATCCGCCCGCGCGGACAGCCCTCACTTCGCCCGCCATTTCACTATAAAAAGAGCTCCTCTAATTTGTCCGGCGAAAACGTTCGCACCCTAATTTACAAATACCTAAACGGACTTATTTCCTTTTCTTGTGCCGCATTGCTTTGCGTTTTTTCTTTAACTTGTGTCTCTTAACCTTTGCCAGTTTCCTGCGTCTTCCTTTCACAAAGGCCTCCTTTTTTAAAAATGTAAAATGTTGCCAGAAATATACCGGCCGCATCTATCAGAACGTCCCTGATATTTCCGTCCCTGTTCGCCACGAATGTCTGGTGGAACTCGTCACTCGCAGCATAGAGCAGCGCGAAACCGCTCACAAATACAAAAAATTTAACCGCACTCATCTTAATCGTATTTTTCCACGCCAAATAAAGGAGAACGCACAGAGTCCCGAATTCGAAAATATGCGCGCCCTTCCTTACAATAATATCCCAGAAACCCAGCCCCGTTTCAATACCCGGAATCGAGGAAAAAAAGAAAATAAGCCGGCACCACAGAAAAACGGAAAGCCAGTTAATAATTACCATATCAAAATCCTATTTTTTTCTCGCTGGAGGGAGAGACATCGCCGAATGTTTTTTCGTATCTTTTGATATTCTCTGCCGCCGCCTGAACAAATCTCTTCGCATGAGCCGGATTCATAATAATCCTGCTCACAAGCCGGGCCTCGCTTTGTTTCCCGCGCGACACAACGAGAATCATATCAAAAATAAACTCTTCTTTGGTGTGGCTGATCAAAGCAAAATTCGCGTAGACGCCCTTCTGCTCGCCGGGTTCAACCTTAATCGATATTTGATTTTCTTCCTGATTCATCTTTTTAACCTCCTTTGTCCTTTTATCCCATTTCGTGTATGAGTGACTGCCTTTCTGAAAATGTTCAGGCACAGTATTTTCCGGACTCCGATGCGTTGATTTTTCCGCCGCTTTTTTTGTTTGAGGCAAAAATTTCCCGGGCGATACGTTTGCCGTATTCCACGCCGGGCTGATTGAAAGTATCGATATTCAGCATTTCGCCGTAAATGGCGGTTGCCGCCTCCAGCATATAAAGCAGCGCCCCTATATGATAAGCGGAAATTTCAGGAATATGAATGGTCATCACCGGCCGCTTCGATTTAATCAGCGAAAGTTTTGTCCCCAATTCCTCCGCCTTGAAAAGATTTGACAAGTCAAATTCCCCAAAGACGTTCTCCAATTTCGGAATTTTCAATTTCTTCATTCTATCCACCGAAAGGAAAGTTATGACCTTGTCCTGCGGGCCTTCCGTATACAGTTGAATCTGCGAGTGCTGGTCGGTAACACCTTTCGCCTTGACGGGAGTGGGCCCTACAAAGACCTTATTTCCTTTCAAGTCATTTTTTTTACCGAGGGATTCCGCCCACAACTGGGCAAACCAGTCGGAAATGGTCTTCAGGGATTCCGAATACGGCATAAAAACGTTGATTCGGCGTCCCCTTTTGTAGAAGAAATGATGAATCGCTGCAAACATTGCCGCGGGATTTTTAAAAAGATTCGTCCCGAAACAGAGTTTATCCATTGAGGCGGCGCCTTTGAGGAGCGAGGAAATATCAATGCCCGCTGCTGCGGCGGGGAACAAGCCCGCCGGCGTCAGAACACTGAACCGCCCGCCGACATTAGGCGGAATTTTAAAAGATGTTATGCCGTTCCTATCCGCAAATTTCTTTAAAAACCCTTTTTCGGGGTCGGTTGTCACAAAAACCCTTTTTTTCCAGTCGTTGCCGAACCTGCTTTTCAAAACACTCAAAAACAGCGAGAATGTTGCAAGCGTTTCCGACGTTGTGCCGGATTTTGTCACCACGTTAAAAACCGTTTTTGAAATAGGGACTATTTCCGAAAGCCCCTTGATAAACTCCGGCGAGATGTTATCCGCTATTATAACACTGGGCCATCCCTCGCGCGAGCTGCCGGATAAAAAACTAAAAAATGGCCGTTTCAGCGAATCAATAAGCGCCCGCGCGCCGAGGGCGCTGCCGCCGATTCCCAGAACGACAAGGCAGTCAAATTTTCCCCTGATGGATGCCGCCGCCAGGCGAACTTCCCCTGCGGTCTTCGTATCATAAGGCAAATCGGCGAAACCAACTATTTTGCTCCGCCGCTTTTTCATAAGTTTTTCCACCGCTGCCTTTGCGGCCGATTCATATTTTTTAATCTGCGCGGGGGAAACGCCGGAGACGCCTATAAACTCTTTCATAACACCGCTGTAATTCAAACAAATTTTCTTCATCCGACCAGAATCGTTACATCCGCAAAATAAGTGACAATCCCGCTGACAAGATGCCCCGATAGAGCTGCCCCGCCTTCGGTTCCGCAAACAACGTGCAGATGCACTTTGCCGTCCGAGACGGTGCCGTTTCCCATGAGTTCCGCCTTTTTGTCAAACTTCCTGGCAAAGTGCTCCGGAGGAATTTCCTCCGAGTTCTGGTATATTGTTACCAGTTGAAACTGCCGGAAAGCGCCGACGCAGGAAATAATTGTCGCGCTGCTTATTCCTTTTCCGTGAAGTTCCCTTTCAATTCCAGTCACGAGTTCTTCGCCTTCCGGAATTCTTATTTTTATCTGTTTCACAAAACAGTCCCCCCTGAAACTCCCAAATTTTTGTTTTTATACCTATCAATCATAATCCAACCTCTACTCCGCCTATATCTTGTTTACCCCCACCCATCACAACTTTGTTGTGGGGAGGATTTCTTTTCCACCATCGAACGCCACCCTTCCTCCACAGGCGGACGAAGACGCCCACCGCTCTTATTGAGGAATGAACTCCAAATTTCTTTGAAATTCCAAATGCCTCACGATTATACAAAATCCGTTTGACTTGTAAAATGTGTTTTTGTAAAATAGATTGTTGGGGACAGGTTTGGACCTGTCCCTTTCCATAATATGGCCCAAAAAATTCCCGTAACCGAAATTCTGATTTGCGACGATTCTTTTGAAACAAGAATGCTGCTTAAAACAATTTTGACAAAAGAGGGCTTCACGGTAACTGAGGCGACGGACGGCATTATGGCGCAGGAACTTGCTGCGGAACACCGGCCCGACCTGATAATAATGGATCTGGTTATGCCCAGACAGGACGGCCTCACAACATTGAAAAAACTCAAAGCCGACCCTGAAACGCAGGACATCCCCGTAATTATAATATCGGGGAAATCGGCGGTTACCGGCGTTCTTGAAGAAAACAAAAAACTCATAAGCGCGATTCTTGAAAAGCCGTTCCATGTTAAAGACATCAAGCGGAAAGTTGACGAAATTCTTAATGCATAAGCCGCTCTATATCTTTTTATTTTTGTTTTCATTGTTTTCACAGGCATCCGCCCAGAATATACGCGCCGCGGAAAAATTAATTGAAAAAGGAGAATTATCCGGGGCAGCCGCCATGCTGGAGGAAATATACTCAAAAGACAAAAGCAAAGGAACAAAGGCGCTGTTCGTCAAAACGCTGATAGAACTCGGCACCGAACTAATTTTCAAAGAACAATACCCCGCAGCCGCGGTCGCGTTCGGAAGAGCTAAAGAACTCGAACCCTCGGACAAAACCATAATCGAACTTTTTGACACCGCGCAGGAATTGAGTTCGCTCACTCCTGAAAATGCCGAAGAAAAGGAACCGCCGCCGACGGCGCAGCCCCCGACGGACATCCTGCTTAACCAGAAGAAACTTATGCGTAAAATGGAATTGCTTTTAAACGCTTTTGAAAAAAACGCGAAAAAACCGGATACACAGGCATTGAAAAAGATGGATGAAATACTTGCGGCAAGCAAAAAAACAGACAAGACGCTCGAGAAGTCATTCTCGGAATCCGAAAAAACGCTGAAACAAACCTTCCTGACTTACGCGGCGCTTTTTACGGCGGGAATTGTTTCTATGCTGATTATTGCATGGTTCTTTATGCGCCGGGCGGCGTTAAAGCGGCAGGCGCTCTTATCAAAATTTTTAGAAGAGAAAAAGAGAATGGAAGTCCCGCTCTCGCTCATAGGAGGCGCAGCGGATAAAAAATTTCAGGGGATTGACATTATTGAAGCGGAGCTCTCCTCGGACAACAGGATAGAGACATCAATGGCGCAGGACCTGCTTGCTCCTTTCCTGAACGATTCCGACATTGAAACCAGAATCAGAGCCATAAAAGCCCTCTTCAAATACAGCAAACCGGATGCTGAAAAAGTCGTTCTCAACCTCGCCGAATCGGAAAACACGGCATTCAGAAAGGCGTTCTGCCGGCTGACAGCGTTTGTACCGCCGGAAAAAAGCATCGCCGGTTTGGGAAAACTTCTAAAAGATGAAGATACGGAAGTCAAAAGAAGCGCTTTGAAATCTCTTATGAATATGCAAAGCACTCAAATCGGCAAAGACGCGCAAGAGAAAATAACGGACTTACTGAAGAACGAAGCCCCCGACGACTGGGTAATTTCATAGGTGACAATTTAATGGCGGATGACCAGGAAAAACAATCCCTGCGCAGACAGGTCGAAATTCTCCTAATTCAGAAAGACACATTCTCAAAACAGCTCGACAAACTGAGAAAAGAAATTGCCATGGAAAGAGCTGATGCAAGAAAAAACCAGATAAAACTCCTTGACGAAATACGGGCAAAAGATATTGAAATAAAAGCCACCAAAAGGTTCCTCGAGAAGAGGGAGATAACATTACGGGACGGCCTGCGTGACGAATTCGGCGCGCTCAAAATTGAAAAAGAAAGGCTGGAGGAGGTCTCAAAAGAACTTGCCGTCAAAAGAAATATGATTGACGCTCTTATCCGTGCGCGCAAACTTGAATTTGAAGAAAAATTAAAAAAAGAGGAAGAACTTTTTGAAAGGGCGAAAGAAGATTCAAAAAGAGAAATCAATTCTCTCAATTCGGAAATTTCAAAAAACCTGCAGGAACTTGCTTCCGCAAATGAGAAATTCGCAAAAGAAAAAGAAGTTTTTCAAAATTCAATTTCTCAAAAAGAAAAAAAAATCGAAACTTTAAAGACCGAATTAAATAAAAAAGAAGAAGAAATACAGGCATTAAATGGGCGGATCACTGAACTCGAAAAAACAAATTCCCGAACAAAGGACACTGCCGACACACTTGAAAAAGATTTATCTCAGAAAGAAAACAATTATAAAACCCTGAAATCCGAAAAAAAAATTCTTGAAAACGAAAACAGAAAGGTTGCGGTAAAAATAAATTCTCTTGAATCGGAAAAAACCGAACTTATAGAAAAAGTTGCGCAGTTACAGTTAACTCTCCGTACTCAGCCGGAAAAAAGAAAACCGTCGGAGGGTTTAAAAAAGAAATTCAAATGCTCCGAGTGCGGAGGAATCATCTGCGAAAGCGACGTGGTTTGTCCTCACTGCGGCGAAAAATTCGAATAGCACAACAAAGTTTGACAAAAAATATCAAATAAAGTTATCATAGTATTCGTGAGCCCGTAGCTCAATCGGTAGAGCACTGCCCTTTTAAGGCAGGTGTCGCGCGTTCGATTCGCGCCGGGCTCAATTAGCCCCCATGGACTAACGGTTAGGTCACCACTCTTTCAAGGTGGCAGTGGCGGTTCGATTCCGCCTGGGGGCAAAATATATCAAATAATAAATATGAAATATTAAAATTAAAACAATAAAGGTAAATAATAAAAAAAATCTTTACCCATTTTAAATCAGGAAAACAACCTGTTTCTTAACTGACAGATAATAAATATCAAAAGATTAAAACCGGAAAATAAAATTGCGCTTTATTTGAGGCGGGTTTGCCAGCCGGTAATTTCGTCTTTCAGGGAATCTATCCTTTTTTGAATTTCGGGTTTTTCCGATTCGGGAGCAGCGCTGAGTAATCTCTCAAGTTCTTCCATACTCTCCTCTTTCTGCGATAGTATGAGTTTTATTTGTCTTTCTCTCTCGGCGGTTGGGGGTTCTTCCCGGTCTTCCGCGGGGTGCGGCTTGAATAAATCGGGCACCGGTTCAGAGGTTTCCTTCTTTCCAAAAATTTTCCGCAAGCCCTTTTTCGGTTTTTCTTCCTTCTTTGCGGCGGGCGGCATCTCGGGCGCGGGTTCCTTCTTTTTTGCAGAGCCGGTAATTGTTGCAATCTCCGATTCAAGTTCGGTTTTAATCATATTCAGTTCGTCTTCTTTCATCTGATACTGTTCCTGAAGGTCTATCTGCTGTTCTCTCAGTTCCGCAATTTTTTTCCTGTAAAGTTCGTCCTTCTCAACAAGTTTTCTTTCATGGGAAAGAGACATTTCTTCCACATGCTGATGAAGGTCGATGATTCTCTTTGATAAACTTTTTTTCTCTGTTTCCAGTTCCCTGAATTTCGAGGAAAACTGAGCCGCAATATCCCTTTCAAGATTTTTTGTCTGCGCCAACAACTCGCGTTTTTCTTTCTCTTTTTTCCTAAGGTTTTCCGCCCAGTCATTATCAAGGTTCTTCAATTCCACCTCGTATTCTTCACGCTGTAATCTCATTTTTCCGTTAATTTCCTTAAAAGCGCCTTTCAGCATTCCGATTTCCAGTTTCAGATTCTGAATGGTTGTTTCCCTGTCCTTTATCTGCGCCGTGGCTTTTGCCTTTTCCGAGTTTTTTTCACCATTTATATTTTCTATTTCATTTTTCAAAATTTGAATCTGCATTTCCAGACGCGAATGTTCTCTCGCTAATTCCTCATTGAACGCTTCCTGCATTTTGGCAATTCTGCTTTCAAGAGCGACGATCTCTTTTTGGCGGTGATTCAAAAGGTTTTCCGTATTCCTGTTAATGGAATTTATTTTCTTCTCACCGGATGCCTTCTCTTCCTCGCGGAAACGCTTCTCCGTATCAAGCTGTTTTTTTAACGCGTCTATTTCCATCTGAAATTTCAAATTATCATCTTCAACAACCCTGACCTTTTCGTTTGCAATGCCTATTTCGTTTGAAAACTGTCCTCGCTGTTGTTTTATTGATTCTTTGAGACGTTCTATTTCTTCTTCGTGGGATTTTTTAAGTTCGCTGATTTTCCCGCGCAGTTCCTGAATCTGCCGGTCCCTCTCGCTGATTTGCGAAAAAAGATTTTCTCTTTCTTCAGACCTCTTTTCCTTGAGGTCCCGCAGAACCTTCTCTAATTCCGAAGCTATTTTACCGGTCATGGTTTGATTGTAGCGATTGTATTTAAAGAAATCAAGCACCAAATCATTTCAATTCAAATTGCACTTTGAGCAAACCCCACTGGTTTATCTTTTCCTCGGAGGGGCCCAGCGGAGCAAAAAGCCATTTCTTTATCGCATCCTGCGCCGCTTTATCCAGAATTTCCGAACCGCTGGTTTTTTCCAACATCATTTTCTCTATAATGCCGTCCGGTAAAACCCAGAATTTTACCGTGACTTCGCCGGAAATTCCGCTCACACGCGCCGGATGGGGATATTCCGGATATATCTTCCTGATTACCTGCCTGGACGAAATAGGCCCGGAAATCTGAAAACTCCGTCCTTCCGATTTGCCGAATGCCGGTATAAATTTCTCAGGGTCGGGAACTTTAATCAGCGGCGGCAGTTTTTCTTCGGAAATATGCGGTTTACTTTCGTCCCTAATCTGCGGGGCGGAAAGCGAAAAATCCTTCTCCGGGGAAATCTTCGCATCGGGCAGGGGTTCACCTTCGCCGGGTGTCCATGCTTTTACCCGCCGGGATGATTCCATTTTTCTCGGCCTGACTGCTTTTAAATCCTGCGGGAGAACGGATGTCTGGGCCATGAGCGAAACTTCCACGAATCTCATCGGCGGTCTGAATTTTATGTACGGAATAACCGTCAACAGCACCAGATGAATACCGACGGAAACCGCCAAGTCCCCGGAAAAACCGCGCATTTTTTCTAAAACCCGGTTTGGGGTTCCGTCGCAATGACGAGCCGCTCAGCGCCGGAAAGTTTGGCCATATCCATAACCTTCACAACAACCCCGTGGGGTACTTCTCTGTCCGCTTTGATGATAGCCATTTTTTCCTCGGCATTTGACAGCGCAATCCCGAGCGCCTGCGGAAGTTCCTCAAAACCGACCTTCACATTGTTTACAAAAATACTGCCGCCTGCGGGAATTTCAACAATCACGGTTCGTCCAAGGTCAATTTCCGACGACACCGCTTTCGGCAGCCGAAGCCGTATTCCCGGCTGAACGATAAAGGAACTTGAAAGCATAAAAAATATGAGAAGAAGAAACACGATGTCGGCAACCGGAGTCGTGTCGGGAAACGCTGAACGGGTTCTTCTTTTCATAGCCCCCCTCCTCCGGCGCTTGCTTTTTTCGCCGCTCTTATGAGCTCGTGCGTTACAAGGTCTATTTCGTTTGCAAACCTGTCAACAGTGCTTTCAAAAAATTTCACAAAAATAACGGTGGGAATTGCGATAAGAAGCCCTGCCGCTGTCGTAAGGAGCGCCTGGGAAATGCCGCTCGCCACGATGGCGGGAGACGAAGCCCCCGCCTGCGCAATACTGTTAAACGCTCTTATCATCCCGGTAACCGTGCCCGTAAAACCGGTCAGAGTGGCAATCGAAGCAATCGTTGAAAGAACAGGCAGGTATTTTTCGAGTTCCGGCAGCTCCTTAAGTTCCTGCGCCTGAAACGCCTCTTCCATAACTTCCGCCCCGTCGCTGTAAAAAGAAAGGCCCGCCTTCATCACGGCGGCAAGCGGACCGCCCGTCTCCTCGCAGAGAGAAACAGCCGCCGCGGGAGAACCTGCGCTGACATATTTCAAAACATCTCCGAGTAAACCGCCGCTGTCAACTTTAGCCCTGTGGTAAAACCTGAGACGGTTTATTATAATCGCTATCGCCAGAATTGAAATAACCAGCAATATCACCATTATAAAACCGCCCTGCGCAATGTAGTTCATCCCTTTCCTCCTTTCACGTGCTTACTAAAATTTCGCTTCTATTCCCGACATAAAAACCGGCTCCTCCAGAAACTCATATCTTGAATAGTAAATTTTATCGTCAAACACATTATTTCCCGTGCAGAAAATCCTGAAATTCTGCGCTAAATTATAACAAATTTTCACCGAGCAATGAACATACCCGCCGACCCACGCTTTTTTTGATCTCGCGGTTCCGAGAAAATTAAAATCAAATTTACCCGCGCTCAACCCGCAAAAGCCTGATATTTCATTCCTTGCGGCAAAGAACAAATCCCCGCCGGTTCTGTATTTTTCCCCGAATCCCGCAGTTATACCGTGTAAATTAAACCCCGCAGACGCTTCGAATTCATACCTCTTGAACTCACCGGTTTCAAATGTGCCGTACGCAGAACTGCTTTCGTCAACATAAAGAAAATTTTGGGTTTCTCTGCGTGAGACCTCAAGTTTATATTTTGAAACCCCTATGCTATGCGAGAAATTCACAAAAAAACTTCTGTAATTATCATACGCCGCTTTGGGAAACTGTTTCAAAACACCTCCGCTCGTACTCAAAAAAGTATAAATACCGGGGGCGCTGACACGCGGCCTGACGCCCCCTGAAATTTTTGAAGAGGTCTCAAGCGGAATGTCGACAACCAAACCTCCCAGAAAATAAGACTCGCTGTCCCACTTTTCAAACATGACGGAAGGATTCAACGTTATCCCTGCCCGCCGTGGCTGGGCGGTAGAGTAAAACGGCACGGGCACCTGCGCCGAAAAATCAAGACCGCCGTGTATAAAATTTTCTTCGCCGGTTACCCAGTCCCATCTGTTCGGGGAAACAAAGGCCCCGCCGGAAATCCCGTAACCGCCGCCGCGGACATTTAACCGCCCTGACATTTTCGACGAACGGAAGGTCGCGGGCGCATGTTCCGGATAAAAAATTTCAGGGTAACGCCCCCTCAGAATTTCAGGTTCCAGGCACAGTTCTGCAAATAAACTATTCCGGCTGAGCCCCGCCGAAAAAGGCGCATTGAGATACGAAACGGAAACATTCCGGGCGGATGTTTCGGGAACCTCGTAAATTCTTTTCACAAGGGCCGGTTCCATTTTTATGACGAACGGGCCCGACCTTTTATAAAAAAAGTCAGCCGACGAGGATACATTTTTTCTGCCGTCCGTGCTGAGGAATTTTGAGCCGCCCGACGTCAAAAAACCCGTTTCGGAATTGCCGCCCGTTCTGGAAATTCCGAGCGCCCACTGCGAAAAATACCGGTTCCCCGCGGAAAACGAGCACCGAATATTTTTGGAAGACCCCTGCGACGACCGGAATTGTCTTTTCTCGAATTCACGGGTGATGTATTTTTCCTTATCCGTTCCCGGCGACCTCTTCAACCCGAGATCCGAAATACCGTAAATGGAAAGGTCTTCTCCCATGATGTTTATATCCGGCATCCGGATTTCCTCCGTAGCAAAACAGGAAATAGAAACAAGGAAATTGAAAAATTGAGAGATCAGTAGATTTTTTATTTTATCTGAGTTTTTCAATTTGCTCTTTTGCTTTCTCTGCCCATTCCGAACCGTCCTTCACTTTTTCAAAAACTTCTCTCGCCTCCTTTTTCCGACCCTGGCGCAAATAGATGAGGCCGACGAGATACTGATTTTCGGAAACGAGGTCGTCAAACTCGGGATAAATATAAACGACGCGCAGGGCTTCAATCCGCGCCTGTTCTAAAGAACCGCTCTTAAAGAAACTTTCGGCAATCATTCCCTGCGCCAGAGCCGAAGACCTGTCGTGTCCGGTTACTTTGCGGAGTTCTTCTATCGCTTTCTCGTATTTCTTTTCTTCAAACAGCGATTTCCCTCTTGAAAAATAAATCTTTGACGCCGGACTGGATTTCGGATAGACCGTTTCAATCTGTTTCAGGATTTCCGAGGCGCGGTCATCCCGATGAAGTTCTTTCAGGGCATCGGCTGCAATTTGAAGAGAGAGAGGAGAAAACTGCGACTCCGGAAAGTCGCGCCTGAAACTCAACGCCCCGGAAACCGCATTTTCGTAATCGCCGACGTTAAAATAAATCTCACAAATCCTGAAACGCGCCTCAATAAGGTAAATCCCGGCAGGATATGCCTCAATCAATTTTTTGAAGGTCTTTTCCGCACGGGAATAATCCTTCAATTCCCTCGCCGAAACCGCCGCTCTGTAAAGCGCATCCTCCGCAATTTTCTCTTTCGGAAATGCGGAAAAAATTCCTAAGTACTCCTCGTATGCTTTCTCGTAAAACTTCTGCTCGGCATATATTTCGCCTAAAAGAAACCGCGCCGACGGGAGAAGAGGGCTTGCGGGAAAACCCGCTTTGAGTTTTCTCAGATTTTCCGCAGCCGTTTCAAGGTCGCCCCTTTTCCTGTTGACGAGCGCAATGCTGTTCAGGGCATTCGCAATTTTATTTGATGCCGGAAAATCCCGAATCAATTTTTCGTAAGAAGAAACCGCCGCATCAAAGTCGCCCGCATTATAATATGAATCTCCTATGTGCAGAAGAATTTCGTCGTCCGGATGAATTTTAAAATAGTTGTCCCACAGGTCAACGGCATTTTGAAAGTCCCGCGCGGTAAACGCCGACCAGCCGGCAAAATAATACGCGCGGGGAACCCGGGAACTCTCCGGATATTTCGCTATGAAATCCATAAAATTAGAAACGGCGTTAGCCCACTTTTTTTCTTTATAAAAACTCAGCCCCATTGAAAATGCCGCTTCTTCCGCTTCGTCCGTCTGCGGAAACTGCGAAATAACTTCCGAGTACTGCCTGCGCGCCTCATCAAATTTTCTCGCATTAACCCATGTGTGGGCAATGGCAAGAAGGGATTTTATTCTCATTTCCTGCGTTTCCACTTTTTTATATGATGCGACGGCGTCCTGATACCTGCCGGCTTTTACGCAGACATTCCCGAGAGCGTAGAAAAGAGCGTCTTTGTCAACCGCCGGGAAATTCCGCCCGAGACCCTCTTTGAAAACCTTTATCGCATCTTCCGTTCTGTTTTCTTTCTCAAGACAGAGCCCCCTGTTTAAAAAGGCCTTGCCAAGAAATTCAAAATCCCCGGCTTTCCGCACAATTTTTTCAAACATTCCGGAAGCGCGCTCCCATTCCTCAATCTTCATCAGCGACACGGCGCGCCAGTACATCGCCTCCGTCACTTCATCGCTTAAAGGAAACGCCTCCGTCAATAAACCGTACGCTTTCTCCGCTTCCGAAAAATTTTCTTCGAAAAAATAACAGTGCCCTATAAGGAACTGGGCTTTCGCAAAATACGGCGTTTTGGAGTATTTCAGAATCAATTCCGCAAATTTTTTCCTCGCTGTTCCGTAATCCTTGAGGTTCAGATAGCACCAGCCGAGCGAAAACAGTGATTTCTCCGCCCACTCCGACGAAGGAAATTTATCATAAACCTCGCCGTAGTAAAGCGCCGCCTCGGCAAAACGATCCCTGTTGTAAAAGACCTGCCCCATGAGATAATTCGCATGAGCGGAAAAGTTCTCCTTGCCTATTAACGGCCTGAGAATTTGTTCAGCTCTGTCAAACTTCTTCTGAATAATAAATATTTCCGCCGCCTTCAAATCCGCTTTTACCGCCCATTCCGTCAAAGGATACGCTTTTTTTACTTCTTGAAATTTTTCGGCGGCCGCGTCTAACTTTCCGGATTTAAGCATTGCGACACCTTCATAAAACCTGCTTTCCTTGACCAAATCAGCATTTGAAACGGATGAAAAATATTCCGCCGCTTTTGCGAATTTGCCCTGATGGATGCCCGAATAACCCAGCGAATAAAACGCATAATCCTTATATGACGATTCGGGAAATTTCTCAAGGAGGCGCAGGTAATGCAAGGAGGCGGCATCATATTCTTTCCGGCTGAAAAGACACTCTGAAAGATAAAAAAGAACTTCTTCCGAAACGCCGTATTTCCGGATGTGCTCTTTATACAGGGCCTCGGCGGCATCCCACTGGGACATTTGAAAAGACGCATCAGCCATACGCTTCAGGGCCGATTTTTTAACTTCTTGAAGAGGGTTTTCGAGGTAAACTCTCTGGAATTCGCTGTAAGCAAGCGGATAATTTTTCATCCGGAAAAGACATTCCGCCTGCATAAAATCCGCTTCGCTCTGCATCTCGGACGCCACCTGCCCGCCACCCTGATAAGCAGATATTTTTAGAAATTCCCGCCGGGACATTTCATACATCCCGTCTTCAAAGAGACCCCGCGCGAACTGCATTTTGTTAAGGTCCTCAACGCTCTGCGCAAAAATAAAAGCGGTCAGTCCGAAAAAAATAAAAAAGAAGGCAGGGACGCAGGATTTACCCTTCCAGGGAGATGGGGGGAAGCCGTTCATTATCTTCCGCCGGCTTTAAGCAGACCGTTGATACCGTTAAGGAGAGTAATGCACTCGGAATCGTCGGGGAAAATCTTAAATGCTTCAAGAAGATGCTCTTTTGCCTGGTAATAATTTCCTCTATCAATAAAAATTCTTGCCATAATCATACGCTCCAGAAACATGGCTGTGGAATGCTCGCGGTTTTGTTTGATTGCTTTTTTCACTTTTTTAAGGGCATTGTTATAATCCCCGTTTTTGTAATACTGCTGCGCGAGGGCGATGCTTAAATCCGCTTTCAGACGTCCGCTGGCAATGCCGCGGCGGATATTTTCAGCCGATTCGTTTTCCGGCTGAATTTTCAGAACGGTTTCAATTTCCTTTGACGCTTTTTCATATTCGTGATACCGGATGTATCTCTTTGCCGTTTCTATTCTGTTTCCTATCATTTCATTTATTCCGTCCAGCATATTCTTTTCCCTGTCGAGAACATATCTTTTTTCTATTTCCAGATTTTTTGAAAAGTCCTTGAGATAATCTTCCCTGTCCGTCAGCTTTTTTTCCCACAGATTCGGCATCATCCCCCACCTTATTACAACGCCTGCGGTAAAAAGTTCTCCTTCGTCCCGCAGCAAAACGGCGCAGTCAAAATCAACCCTGCCGAGGTTGATTCCGGCGCCGGCCGTAATATTGGTGGGGTTGTATCCCAGACGCATTTTTATAATTTCATTTACCCTGTATTCCAGGCCCGCTTCATAAAAATTGCTCATCTTTTCCCCCGTTTCGGGAGACAGATTTTCAAAAACATCATCCACGACAAAATTGAAATCGGCAAAAGGTCTTAAAATAACAGAAACCCTGACGTTAACCGGAAATTTATCGTCCTCGCCTTTTTTTCCTAATTTTATACTGGGTTGAATAAGGTTCTGGAAGGAAACAGAAGGAATAATTTTTTTGCTTTTTACGAAACTCATTCCGGCATCAAGCCCGTAACCGATGCCTTCGTAAGTGTGAATCTTCTGCGAAACGACTTTCACGGAAAATCCGCCGTTGATAAACCTTGTTACCGGACCCGCATAGCCGGCAAAAAAGGCGGAACGCGCGTCGCTGAAAGTCCCGCGGTTGCCGAAACCGTAATCGTCCACCCACTCCGCCCCGTCAATCCCGCACGAAACATACCCTATTGAAAACGCCCTCCTTATGCCGGTCGGAAAGGCAAAAAAAGCGGATACAAATTCGCCGCCGGCGGGAAGACCCGCTCTCATAAAAACAAATTCTTTTGAAAGAACATCCGAGAGCCCCGAAGGGTTGAAATAGAGTGACTCGGCGCCCGGAACGGAGACGCCGCCCATAGAAAGCGACCTCGCCGACGGAGAAAAAAGAAGAAGATATTCGCCCGGGTAGCCGCCGCCGATTATCGTTTCCTTTGAAACGGCAATAGAAGTGAAAAATGAGAAATAAAAAATAAAAAACGCCGAATAACCCGCTGAAATCAACTTCCTTTCACTCATTCTCAATCCCATGACCTGATAAATCCGATTTTCCTCGTTTTTATTTCCGAATTGCCCGAGGTGTAATTTATTTCCGCTTTCAAAATATAAATTCCGCTGGCAACATACGCTCCGTCTTTATTTTTACCGTCCCATTTGATGTCGCCGAGTTCGAGCGAGGAGTAATTCTTTTCATAAATCTTGTGGCCGACCAGCGTATAGATTCCTATTTTCACATTCCTCACGCCCAGAGTGAAAAGCCCCGAAGTAATTTCCGTTACCTGTCCCAGATAAAAAGGGTTCGGGATATTTCTCAACTGAACGCTGGTCGCAGTATTCTCGGGGTAGGCGAGGAGCGCAAACTTACCGCCTGAAACGGGACTAGCCGAAACAGAGCCGCCGGCCAACGACAAAGAACACGCTGACGCCGACATATTCTGCGCGCCGGGAACGAGAATCCATTTCCCCGTATCTTCGTTCAGCATAAAAATCCTCAGTTTATTCTCCAGCGACACGGAAACTCCTTCAACGTCAACAGAGTCCTGATAAAACGGCAGAGTGAGTGAAGCGCCATCTATGGAAGTTACATCCGCGCCGTGGGCGTCGGTAAGGTCAAACAGGAAAACTTCGGTGCTCACGGGAATAACAAACGCCGAGCCGATTACAGAGTCGGCGGCCGCTTCCAGCTGCGCATTGCCGGCAACCTGTATCGTGGATACTTCAAGAAAATAATCGCCTGAAATGCTTCCGGCGGGTAAAACCATCTTCGCTCCCGAAAATTCCATAGTGTATGAATCACTATCATCATTCAGCGTGAGAAAATTAATGGAAAAACTTTCCTCAAGAAAACCGCCGAACATATAATCCTTGAGGGCGGGGGATATTTCAATTGAATATCTCCTGCAGGGCAAAATTACCCCGGCGGAAGGAATAATGGTTAATTCGCTGCCTGACAGCGGAGAAATATTATACGGCACAACAGTGCCATACCCGTCAAGGAACTCAATCGCATTACCCGTACTTCCCGTGCTGAAATCAAGTTCCATCGGGAAACTGAAACTGATGCCATTCTGGATTTCGGCGAGCAGAACTCTATCTTCATCTAAAACGCTTGAAGCGGTACACAGGAACTTCGTAAGGTTTGTTTTGAAAGTAAATTCAGAATCAAATAATACCGAAGCGCCCTGCGCATCCGAAATGTCAATTTTCAAATAGTACGTTGTTTTATCCTGCAGCGCCGCCGTGCAATCAACCGCCACCGGCGTCGTAGAAGACACTGACGTTACGGACTTTGAAAAAACAGCGCTGGAAAATGTATTGTCCTTCGCAAGAACAAAATTGTAAGTTATCTCGTCGCCGTCAAGGTCAAAACTCGCGGGCCAGACAAACCGGGGTTTGCTGCTCGTTACAAGAATTTCATATTTGGAAGATATACTGCTCGGCGAAACATTGATGGACCCCGTCGAAATTCTTTCGGGATACGCGTTATACGTAATATTTACATCGTCAAGAAGCGGCGTTACTCCCCTGTGCTGCGTCGTCAGAGCCATTTTCAGTTTTACGTACCTCATATGAACATCGGCAAAATCGGTTTTGAATTCGCTGAAATTGACATTATCCGACGATTCCGATATTTCAAAGTCAGCCGAGCAGATGGGCGTTCTACCGAGAGCGGCAATGGTGGTATAGCGGAGATTGTACGCCATTGCACCTGTTTTTTCAATTTTATTAAAACTGCTTCTTGCGTTTGCCGTCTGAAAAGAGACCTCAAAATTTTCTATGTCAACTTTTGTCACCTCATCATG
>JBDRMV010000007.1:0-2077 GCA_043811795.1 bacterium
TAAAGGAAATCCTTTGAGGAACGGGTTTCCACCGAAACAATGTCGCGGCTTAATTCCAAATATGTTTCCGTCCACGCGTTACAAATATCCTGAGCATTTTGCGGAACATCGGATAGCGCGCACAAATCAATCAGAGAAGTGCCTTTCGAGATTTCTATATTAAGTTTCGCGCCTTTCAGTTTACTTTCGCCCAGTTTATCCTTTATCTTGCTCATAATTACATCGGACATCAAAAGTTTCTCGTGGGTTGCCAGTGAAATAACCGATTTTTCCGGCAGGGAAAAAGAAGGATCTAACGGGGTTTTAATAAATTCGATTTTTGACGGCGTTATCATTATCGTCGAGACAGCTCTATACATTTTCCTTTTGAAAACAGAAATGGAAATTCCCGCTATTAAAAAAATAAAGAACACCACCCCTACAAAAATTCTTCTCTTCCACAAAACCATTAAAATCTGCCCAATGTCAATTTCGTCTTCCATTCTTACTCCTTATCAGGGTGGCGGCCATTTTTACTCCTGAAATATTTTATTGTTTTCTTTAAACCCTCTTCAAGCGGAACTTGAGGATACCATTTCAATATTTTTTTTGCCCGGCTTATGTCGGGGCACCTGACTTTCGGGTCGTCAACGGGAAGTTTTTGAAAAGAAATTTTGCTTTTGCTTTTCGTCATTTCCAGAATCATTTCGGCAAAATCAAGTATTTTTTTCTCGTCGGGGTTTCCTATATTGATCGGCTCCGATTCGCCGCTTTTAAAAAGACGGAAAATCCCTTCAATCATATCATCAATGTAACAGAAACTCCTCGTTTGCGTTCCGCCTCCAAAAACTGTAAGCGGCTGTCCCATAAGCGCCTGGTTTATAAACGCCGGAACGACACGCCCATCATCAGGTCTCATCCCGGGCCCGTATGTATTGAAAATTCTGGCAATCCTGACATCAACGCCATGCGCGTAATGGTAAGCCATCGTTATCGCCTCGGCAAATCTTTTTGACTCATCGTAAACGCCTCTCGGCCCGATGCAGTTAACGTTGCCCCAATATTCTTCTTTCTGGGGCTTTTCAAGAGGGTCACCGTAAATCTCCGAGGTAGAGGCGAGAAGGAAAACCGCTTTCTTTTGCTTGGCGAAGCCGAGCGCCTTGTGCGTCCCGAGGGAGCCGACCTTCAGCGTCTGTATGGGAAATTTCAGGTAGTCAACGGGAGATGCGCAGGACGCCAGATGCAGAACACCCGAAACCGCCCCGTCCACATAGATATAATTCGTCACGTCATATTTTAAAAACCTGAACTTTTCGTTACCGAATAAATGAGAAATATTATTGAGATTGCCGGTTATAAGGTTATCCATGCAGATAACTTCGTAACCTTCCTTCAGAAATCTTTCACATAGATGAGAACCTATAAACCCCGCGCCGCCCGTAATAACAACTCTCCCGTTCTTACTCATTGTCAGGACGTCGGGAAGATGGCGTTTGTTTTGCATTATCGTCCTATTCCTCTGTAAATAAACCCCAATTTATTCATTTTATTTTTATCATAGAGATTCCTGCCGTCTATGAGAGCGGGAACATTCATAAGGGTTTTTACTTTTTTCATATCCGCTTTTGCAAATATAGTCCACTCTGTAAGAAGCAGGAGAGCGTCGGCGCCTTTTACCGCTGCATACGGGGAAGATGCATATTTGAGTTTTCTTGCGCCTTTAAAAATCTTACTGAAACCCGTCATCGCCACGGGATCGTAAACGCAGACATTCGCATTGGATGAAAGCAGTTCCCTCACAATATCAATTGAGGGAGCGTTTCTCAAATCGTCCGTGTCCGGCTTGAAGGCAAGACCCCATACGGCAATTTTCTTCCCCTCTATGTTCCAGATTATTTCCTTCAGCTTTTCGATAACAACAAGCCGCTGCCGTTCGTTTATGCGGTAAACTTCCTTAAGCATATTCAGTTCGATCCCCGCGGATTTGGCCATGTGTATGAAAGCGAGAACATCCTTCGGAAAACACGAGCCGCCGAATCCGATTCCGGCGTCAAGGAACTGAGCGCCTATTCTTTTATCCAGGCCCATGGCTCTGGAA
>JBDRMV010000008.1:0-8215 GCA_043811795.1 bacterium
GTCTGGTGGGACAGCGTGAACGGCAAATGGTCTTCTGATGGAATTTCGGATGTGACCAGAAACTTAATGGACAACGAGATAGAATTTGAAACAAACCACTTCTCCAGGTTCGCTATCGCGGAGATTGACTGCGAACCGGCAGTCAGTTTTGCTAACCCCGTCAGCGGCGGTTATGCTGATTCAAACCCGGTGATTGAACTTGACCTCAGCGACAGTTTCTCCGCAATCAGGGAAGTGAAGGTTGAGGTTGACGGCACGGATAATACTATTTGGTTAACACTTGAAGCGGGAGCTGATGGGATAGATAATGATGGTGACGGCGAAATAGATGAGAAAACGGTAATTTTTACTGGATCCGCTAACATGGAAATAGCAGAACAGCCGTTTTATCAGGCGGGAGCAACAGCAGCCAAGTACCTTGTCAGGGCGCCCATGCACCTTACCAGCGGGTCTCACACGCTGAAAGTAACCGTTACGAACGAGCAGGGTATTTCGGCTTCGTCTTCCATCACTTTTACCGTCGGCGCAGCAATGGACATAATAGGAGCCAAATCCTATCCCAATCCGTTTAACCCTGATGCCGGAGCAACTTTATATTTTAACTTGCCGGAGCAGGCGGATATAACGGTAAAGATTTATGACTTTTCAGGCGGGGAGGTTTTCTCGAAGAATTACGGCACCAGATACGGCGGCGCTGTGGAAGACATTATCTGGAACGGAAGGGATAATGGTCTGCGCCTGCTTGCGAACGGCGTTTACTTCGCGAAGATTGAAGCGGCCTCCGGCGGCAAGAAAGTCAGCAAGACGCTGAAAGTCGCGATATTAAAGTAAAGATTAAATTGGGTAGCGGAGAATATGAGGGAGGAATGATGAAGAAGATAATTTCGGTTGTGGCGGTTTTATTGATTGGCATTTCGTCGGCTGTAGCGGATTCGGTAGATGCGCTGCCGTACCTTCGGATGGGCGTTGGCGCCCGGGCGATGGGGATGGGCGGCGCCTTTACGGGTCTTTCCGACGACGTTTCGGCCTCGTACTACAATCCCGCCGGCGTGGCGGCGCTTGATAATAATGAACTGAGTCTGATGACGGGTGTTCTGTCAAACGACAGGTCTTTCAACTGGCTGGCGTTCGGTATTCCTTTAGGAAATGCCGGCTTGGCTCTTTCGCTCATTTCATCCGGCGTGGACGGCATTCCGGGCTGGCAGGACAAGACCACGTTTTCCGGCGACTTTGACTACGGCAACATGGCGGCTCTGGTTTCCTATGCCGGAAAGTTTGCGGACGGAGTTCAGGCGGGAGTTAACCTGAAATATTTTAAAAGCACTCTTCAGGACAATTCCGCAACCGGCTACGGCGCCGATGTCGGATTACTTTTTTCCGCCACGGAAAAGTTATCCGCCGGAATTGTTTTGCAGGACCTCGGCTCATCCGTGAAATGGAATACCTCAAACAACACCCGCGAAAAAGTTCCGGAAGTTGCAAGAATTGGTTTAACATACCGTCTTGCCGAGGATAAACTGAAACTCTGTGTTGATACAAGCAAGGTTTCGGGCAGAGATTCGCTCAGGCAGAATGTCGGAGCCGAGTTCGCCATAACTCAGTCGCTTGCCGCAAGGGCAGGTCTTGACGACGGGAACTTCACTGCGGGGTTCGGAATCGGCATAGGTATGCTTTCCCTTAATTACGCTTTAAGGTTTGACGACCTTTCGGATAACGAAAACCGCCAGTATATATCCATTGATATGGCTTTTCCGGCGCTTGGGGGCGGAGGTGTCAGTTACCAGAGCACAAAATCCGCCGACAGAGAGGAAAAAGCGCGCCTGAAGGCTGAGAAAAAAGCGGAGAAGGAACGTCTGAAAAGAGAGAAAGCGGAGGAAAAGATAAAGGCAAATGAAGAGAAAGAGCGCCTGAAACAGCAGAGGAACAAGGAAGCCGAGAAAGGGGCGGAGAACTTATTGAAAGAGGAAAAAGCGGACGAGAAAACAGCAAAAGAGCAGAAAAAAGAGGAGAAGAAAAAAGCTATTATGACGGAGCATTATAATAAAGGAACTGAATATTACCAGAAGGGAGAATACAAGAAAGCCATTGGAGAGTGGGAAAAAGTCCTTGAACTCGACCCCAACCACAAAGCGTCAAAAGAGGTAATAGAAAAAGCCCGCAAAAAACTGGAAGAGTAATAGCCGTATAATAAATCTTCCGACGGGAATTTGATATTTCTACCCTTGCTAATTACGCGTTAATCTATTAAAATACCAAAATATTCTTATTTAGTTTTTAATATTTAATATTTGATATATTTAAGGCCCCATCGTCTAACGGTTAGGACGCAAGATTCTCAATCTTGTAATAGGGGTTCGATTCCCCTTGGGGCCAGAAAGAAAAAAAATGATTAATTGTCCTCACTTCAAAAGATGCGGCGGATGCTCGTGGCTGGACGTTCCGTACGAGGAGCAGCTCGTAAGAAAAACGGAAAAACTGAAAATGAACCTTCAGCCGTTCAGGGACTGCGAAATTTCGGAAATTACGCCGTCGGAGTCGCCGTATTATTACAGGAACAAAATGGAATTCACCTTTGGCGGCACCGTCGAAGAACCATTCCTCGGCCAGCACTTCAAGGGCTCTTTCCACCGCATTGAGAACCTTACGAGGTGTCTTCTTTTCGACGAGAGGGCAGGGGATGTTCTCGGTACGGTCAGGAATTTTGCCCGCATATTCAAAATTCAGCCGTACAACCCGAAGACGCACGAGGGCTTTTTAAGGCATCTGAAAATAAGGGTATCCAAAACGCGGGACGAAATGATGATTATTCTCGTGACCGCCGGAAAGTTTGATAAGCCGGCGGAGTTTGTTTCTATCTTTGAAGAGTTTCCTTTTGTTAAAAGCGTTTACTACGGGATAAATTCGCGGCTTTCGGATATTGCCGACTGCGAGGAACTGCATCTTTTAAGCGGCGAGGAGCATCTTTACGAAACGCTCGGCGATACAACTTTCATTATTTCCCCCGAGTCATTTTTCCAGCCGAACACGGCGACGAGCAAAAAGATGTACGATTCCGTCCGTGAAATGCTGAACCTCAAAGGTGACGAATGCGTCCTTGACCTTTACAGTGGTTCGGGCGGAATAGGCATTTATATCGCAAAAGACATCAAATTTTTATACAGCATTGAAATCCAGAAGGAATCCGCGGAAATACTCCGGCAGAATCTGAAAAAGAACGGTCTTGAAAATGTAGAGGTCTTTTGCGGCGACGTGAAAAATGTTCTTCCCGTCATTAAAAGAAACAAGTTCGATGTTGCCGTTATTGACCCGCCGCGTTCGGGTATGAGCAAGAAAGCCATAAGAAAAGTTATAAGCAAAAACGCGGAAAGAATCGTTTTCTTTTCGTGCAAAATAGAAACGGCCGTTCCGAACCTGCTTGAGTTCGGAAAATACGGTTTTAGAATAAAAAAAGCCGTTCCGTTTGATATGTTTCCGCACACGCCTTTTATGGAAACAATTTTTCTCCTTGAAAAGTAAGAAATGTTCGGGAATCTGAACCTGTCGCAGGATTTGAACCCGGAGCAGATGGCGGCGATGGAACATAAGGACGGCCCGATTCTGGTTCTGGCCGGCGCGGGTACGGGTAAGACAAGAGTCATAACTTACCGGATTGCCAATCTCATAAAAGGCGGCGTTAAACCCGAAAACATTCTCGCTGTTACCTTCACGAACAAAGCGGCCAACGAAATGAAAGAGCGGGTCGTCCGTCTCTGCGGCGGTCAGGCGGAGAGCGTCTGGATTTCAACTTTTCATTCGTTCGCCCTGCGCCTTCTGAGGGCGGAGTATATGAATTACGGTTTGCCGTGGGATTTTTCAATTTTTGACGAGGCCGATCAGCGGGCGCTTATGAAAGGAGTCCTGAAGGAACTGGAACTTGACGAAAAAATAAAGCCCAAAGTAGCTCTTTACTACATTGATATCGCCAAGGGAAATCTTTTAGATTACGAAAGCGCCGAGATTCAGTCGTTTTTCAACAACGCCATTTCCAGGGAACTTGTGGAAATTTACGGTGTTTACCAGAAGCGTTTGAGGGCTAACAACGCCAAGGATTTCAGCGACCTGCTTCTGGACATAATTACATTTTTTAAGGAGCACGGCGAAGTTCTGAAAAAATATCAGGAGCACTTCCGGTATATTCTTGTGGATGAGTATCAGGACACGAATTACGCCCAGTACTTTCTGGTGAAACAGATGGCGTCGCTCCACAGGAACATCTGCGTCGTCGGCGACGACGACCAGGCGATTTATTCCTGGCGCGGCGCAAACATTCAGAACATCAGAACTTTCGAGCGCGACTGGCCGGACTGTTTCGTCGTGCATCTTGAACAGAACTATCGCTCGACCAGGCCAATCCTGTCTGCGGCGGCCGCCGTTATAAACGAGGCGGCGTACAGGAGAGTGAAAAAACTCTGGACGAAAAAAAGCGGCGGGGAAGAAGTCAAAGTGGGGATTTTCAACGGTGACCGCGCGGAGGCAAAGGGCATCTCGGAAGAAATTCTTAAACTTGTTGATTACAATTACAATTTCAAGGACATAGCGATTTTCTACCGCACGAATGCGCAGTCGCGGATTTTTGAGGAAACATTCAGAAAATACAGGATTCCCTACAAGATTGTAGGAGGTCTCGGTTTTTATGAAAGGAAAGAGATAAAAGACGCTCTCGCGTATTTGTATGTTGTTCTGAACAGGCACGACAACTGGCATGCGAAAAGAATAATAAATGTCCCCGCAAGAGGAATAGGAAAAAAGACGCTGGATGAAATCGGGAAAGTAATGAGGAGCAGAAATATAAGTTTTTGCGATGCTCTTGAAGACGTGCGTGCGTCTCTGAAAAAGACGGGTGAGAAAATCGGAAAATTTCTTGACTGTCTCCGCCAATGGTCGGAAGAGATTGATAAGATGCCTTCCTTTGAGTTTGTGAAAAAGGTTCTTGAAGATTCGGGCTACATAGAGATGCTTGAGGATAAAAATGACTATGAGTCGTCTGACCGTCTTCGGAACCTTCAGGAATTTGTAAACGCCGTCAGGTCGCACAGCGAGGATAACGGACAGACGCTCAGGGATTTTCTTTACGATATTGCCCTTATCAGCGAGCGGGACGCTTCAAACATCGACGAGGACGGCGTAAATATTATGACGCTGCACCTGTGCAAGGGGCTGGAATTTCCCGTCGTTTTTCTGACGGGGCTGGAGGAAGGTCTTTTGCCGTACAGCGACAGTTTGTATAATGTTGACGAGATGGAAGAGGAAAGGCGGCTCTGTTACGTCGGGATGACGAGAGCGAAGGAAATTCTGCATCTTACCGGCTCACTCACGAGGCGCCTCTGGGGACGGTGGGTTTACCATATCCCCTCCCGTTTCCTGAAAGAAGCCGGTCTCATTAAATAGCTATATTGGAGAGGTGGCCGAGTGGTCGAAGGCGTACGCCTGGAGAGCGTATGTCGCCTTACGGTGACCCTGGGTTCGAATCCCAGCCTCTCCGATTTTAATTTTTAGGTATTCCCCCGCCGAGAAATTAAAAAAATCACTACAATCAATTTTGTGACTAACTAAAAAATTATCGTGAATATGTTGCGACGACCGGATTAAAAGACCTAATGTAGTAATATACAATTTTCTTTGTCAAGAATAATTGAAGATATTCCTAATTAATATTCAATTGCTTCAATTATTAGCATTCGCAGAGAAATACATATTGCTTAATTCAGGGAAGAAATCACCCTCTGCTTAAATTATTTTCCCGCCGAAGAACGGGGTTTCTCCTAAAAGAATCAAGACTGCCTTCGGCATCAGTTGATTTCCGGGCATAAAGAAAATATTTCATTTCAATATAGATTTAGCTTTTTGAATAAATTGCTTGGCGGATTCTATTGTCGATTCCGCCCCTTCTTTTGAAAATTCAGCGTGGTAATCAGCGTCTTCGCGAAGAACCATTGCATCATGAAAAGCATTAACCAGATTTTCTTCCAAAAGGCCGTTGTCTACAAATAAAGACTGAAGCGCCACTAACAAGTAATAGTGGCTTTTTTCTCGATAACCTTTTGAATAAATGAGAGCCCGTGCAATATGAAACATCGAATAATATGCGGTGATTGTTGCATACTTATATTTTTTATTTTTGAGTCTATAAATACCTTTCATAACCTCTTTGTAAAAGACGGGATTTTTCTTTTTTAACTTCACAAAATCATTTTGACTTACTATTACTGCCTGAAGTTGTTCTCTTAATGGACTTTTTAACAAAATGTCTCCTACCTGCTTGCGGTTATTTGAGAATAGACAAAGGTCTAAATCACTGGTTTTTAAATTTTCTCCTTTACTGGAACTTCCGTAAAGTATAATCTTATGTGAAAGTGGTTTGAGTTTTTCAATTAGAGGATCTAATATTACTATATTTTACAGGATTTTAAGGTATTTTGTCAGCGGAGATTCGATACTAATTTTATAATAATTTTTGGAAATGTCTGATTGAAATTGCCTATTGCATTTTTAGAAAGCATTGTTTACAATAAACGCAGTTGAGACAGAAGTGGGTATGAAAAGACGTTTGTGGAAAGACATTGCGGCGGTGACATTTAGTTTTCCCCGCCTTACAGAAAGTTATTCAGCCCTTTATTCGGAAGAGCAGAATACATCCGCAATGAAAATCTTTGTGTGTTGTGAGCGGCCGGTGAAATGTTTTAGGGTATCCGGCCTGAGAGGGAGGTTTGTGTGAATATGTATGTGGGTAATTTGGCTTGGGAAGTCGGCGAAGATGAATTGCGCAAAGCTTTTGAAGAGCATGGCAAAGTTTCGAGCGTATCTGTCATCAAGGACAAATTCAGCGGAAGATCCCGCGGATTCGGTTTTGTGGAAATGGAAAATGACGAAGAAGCAAAAGTTGCTATCTCCGCTTTAAATGAAAAAGAACTCGGCGGCAGAAATATCAAAGTCAATGAGGCGAAACCGAGGAAAGACAGAGATAGTAGTGACAGAGGGGGAAGAGAAGGCGGTCAGCGCTGGTAAATTAAAAGAACTAAAAGATTCAATTATACCGGCCACCTGACCGGTTCGGGCTTTTGTTAATGCAGGGGTGTGCCCTGCGTGTATATTCCATACAAAAGCAGGTTTTTTCGGGGATACCGTAAAGTAAATCCTGAATTCCAAATGTGTCTTAACATTGCGGCAGGTTGTCGTAATCAGCATTTTTCTTGACATAAGGGAACAAAATTGCGAATATAATATTCGTAATGGACAGGTGGGAGAGCGGTTAAATCCAACAGACTGTAAATCTGTCGCCCGAACGGGCTACGGAGGTTCGAATCCTCCCCTGTCCACAAAAGTTTTTAGGAAGGGAGCGAGCCAACTGCTTGGCTCGCGTGGGGATTCGAAAGCCGGAGCGATGCGCGAGTTTTGCGAAGCAAAGGCGAGCGCCGTGAGGCGGGGCCGCGAAAATCCGCCGTCAGGCGGATTATTTGTGACCGAATCCTCCCCTGTCCACAAAAGTAGGTGTTAGGCTGTTGCGGGAGTTGCATAGTGGTAGTGCTCCAGCCTTCCAAGCTGGAAGCGGGGGTTCGATTCCCCTCTCCCGCTAAAGAAGAAAAATGCGCCAGGGTAGCTCAGTTGGTAGAGCACGTCCTTGGTAAGGACGAGGCCGGCGGTTCAAGCCCGCTCCCTGGCTAAGTAGAGGTAATATGGCTGTAGAATCTTTAACGATTGCTTTGCGGTGTCCGGAGTGCAAGAGGAAAAATTATTTTTTCAGAAGAAGCAAAAAGAAAAAATATCCCGGCGGGAAAATAGAGTTGAAAAAGTACTGTTCCCACTGCAGGAAAAGAACTCCGCACAAGCAGGCAAAAGTATAGGCCCGTAGCACAATTGGCTAGTGCACCGGTCTCCAAAACCGGGGGTTGGAGGTTCGAGTCCTCCCGGGCCTGAAATTTTATATGCAGTATTTGCCGGTAAACTCATAGAAAGAATGATTTCATACAACACTTCTTTAAAAGCGCTGGTAGTGATATTACTATTAAAACTGCCGGTGTTATGCTCAGACCCCGTTGCGCCGAACTGCGAGGCAAATCTTTCAAATGAGCAGGTCGGCATCGTGTTTGAATGGGACGAGTTTGCAGAAAGAGCTTTTGGCGACAACTTCCGGAGTGGAAGGTATTTTTTGAGATACAGGAAATATTCTTTCCCGTAT
>JBDRMV010000009.1:0-26044 GCA_043811795.1 bacterium
AATAAAAAAAGAAAAAATAGAGACAGTTCCTGATTCCTAAAATTCAACGCCGACGGAAAATCTGTGTATGGCGTCAAATTCCGAATTACTCTGATAACCGTAATCAACCGATATCATGTTTTCGCTTTCGGAGGCCTCGGGAGTATAACCCCTCCATGAAGAGCGTGAAGAAGCGGGAAATTTCATCCCGAAACCGAAAGTTACCCCGCTGATTTCCCCGAATGTCTGCTGGCCGGCTCTCAAAAAGTAATTTTTCGCGAATTCAATTTCCGCGCCGAAATGACTGCGGTTATCGGAATCGGACGGCATATCAATGTCAAAATTCAACTCAAGAATCCCGGCGGGCCTTAAGCATATTCCCAATTTTTTATTTTCAGGCAGTTTTTTCTCAACATTCGATATTCCAAGTTTCGTTCCGAAATTCTGGACGGAAAATCCGAGAGAAATATTATTCGCCGGGGAAACAATCACTCCCGCATCAGCCGCAAAAGCAGAGCCGCTTTCCGCATCATATTTTTCGGAAATTCCTTTTATCACAAGACCGAAAGAAATGTTGCCGGAATTTTTCGCAACTCCTGCGGAAAAAGAAACGCTGTTCCTGTCAAAGGCATCTATTTCATTACCGGAACCGTCGTAATTTTTCAGGCCGCCGATTTGAAAATATGACAGGTCGCCTGCCAGTTTCCAGTCACTGCGCCCCAGAGGAACCGCGCAGAAAACATTCGCCTTGGAAATGTCCTCAAACCAGGAGACGTAGCCCGCCCGGCTGCTGACTTTATTTACTTTTGAAATTGAGGCGGGATTGTAAAAAATTTCGTCGTTAAAAGAAGCTACGGCGGCGCCGCCCTTCCCTTCTATTTGCGGGTTTAACGCAATTTTCAAAAACTGGGCGGCGGTCGTCCCCTCCCCGCCTGCAAAAGCAGAAGTAACAAAGTAACAAAATAGCAAAGCACCCAAATAAAAAGATAAACTTACATTTTTTGTCATTTGTATATTACCGCTTTCTTCACCGCTTCATACGATTTTGTTGCATCCCACACTTTCAATCTGTAAATATAAACACCCGGGGCAAGGGCAGGATATTCACTTTTATAATTCCATGCAACTATTCCGGAAGTGGGATCGGTTTCTTCTATTTCCTTGAGTTTTTCACCGTAAATCGTATAAATTTCAAGTTTTTCCCCTCCCGCTCCGGAAAAAAGCGTTCCGTCATACGCAAAATTTATAGAACCATTCTTTGATGGCTGTGGATACGCTTTTACCATTTCTGTAAAGGAACTGACCCTTTCGGGGAGTATATAACCCACGATGTAACTTTCGGCGAGGGTCGTCCCTGGATTAATCTGCAGACTTATCCGATTATTTTCGGTATCAACAGTTCCGCTCAATGAACTCCATTCATTTCCATCATATCCATAAATAAGCAGGTCCTTCTCGTCAGACACGCTGGCAATATCTTCATCCGTATAGTACATGGTAAGAGTTACCGTTTGTGAAAATCTCAAATTATCCGGGTCAAAATCAATTACATTTCCAACAGACCCGAAATGCGCCTCATCCCAGTTTGCAAGGGCGGGCAGAGGTGCTTTTACAGTGACGGTCCCCGTATATAAAACTCCGCCGGCGTAAACGGTAGTTCCGACAGGAAGGAGCAGATAAGTATCTGCTCCGTAAATGACCTCAACCGCACCAACACCGCTTACCGTAAAGGAGTATGAAATCGGCTGGGCATTTCCATTTTCATCATAGGCGGTAATCTTGAGTTCATAGCTACCTGCGGCTATCGGAAGGCTGTTCGGCGTAAGAATAAAACTGTCAGAGTTGGGGCTGGATACCCATGTTGTTGAGCTTGCAACCACTACATCATCTTTTTCCAGAATCATGGTTGGCTTGGTTCTGGCTCCGTCAAGACCTACGCCTTCATCAAAAAGGATAATTGTAAACTCGGCAATATCTGCGCTTCCCATGGAAAAAGTTCCATTCTCAAGAACATTCTCTTCAGGTTTGGTACTTACAACATACGGCGGCAATGTGTCAATAATAGTAAATGTGCATTCAACCTCTCCTGTGGTATTCCCTCTTTTGTCAACTGCCTCAACAACGATGGTGTATATTCCGCTTTCGTCAAGATACGTATTTTCCGGAAGTTCCCAGTAAATCTTATTTTCTCCGTCATTGGTCTGTGTTCCGCTCACTTTGTTTCCGAGGGGATTCTTAAGATATATAACAGAATTAACCAAATCCGCTCCTATACCGCCGAGACCGTCATTTAAATATGCAAATACCTTATCAACCTTGCCCTGCTGTTTCTGTTCATCCTGCCCCGGGTCGGTAAATACAATTGTCGGCGCCGTAAAATCAAGGGCATCCGCCAGCGAGTCCTCGACGACAAAAACCTGTTCTACAGTATTGGAAAGAGGACTGAAATGCGAGTAATCGGGTTTTTCATGACAAACTTGAAAGGGGAAATCTTCGTAGGTATAAGTCCAAGACCCAATTTGTACAGTATATGCTTTTTCATCAATTGATACTGTCCAATCCGCAGCAACAAGTTCAAACTGCGCTCTTTCAATATAGGTCCCGTTATCCGGAAGTGATTTAAATATGTGTCTGACAGAGAAAATTGCTTCATATTCATCTGTGGTTCCTGAAACCCTGTCAAATGGAACCAGAATATCCCAATCATTTCCTTTATTACCATCACCATCAGCCCATATAGGCAAACCCGAGCTGCCCGCCAGCGGAAACGAATAAGGATACCAGCTATATGGCGACGGCACAGTTGAAACATAATTCGGCCAGTCATTTCTGGGGAACGGGTCGGAATCACCGTCAGTCAAGTCCTGCTCAAGCGTATCAATTCTTTCTCCGGCAGATGAGTACATATTTAAAGCGAGAAGAGCATACGGCCTGTTATACGGTGATGAGCTGGCTTCAACATCAAAATCAAGATTGTCAAGTTGAAGCGTGCTTCCTCTGAGAAGCATTTTCAAATTAAAATTCGGGTTATCGTTAACATTATCCTCATCGGGAGTGACGGGATTCGGAGAAACGGTCATATCGCTTACTTCAAGAAAAACGGTTGAGACCTTGATGGTTGTGATTAAGTCCTCTCCTCTGTTCCCGATAAGGTCGGTGGCTTTTATCACGCACTTGTAGTTGCCGTCCGGATTTCCGTTCAACCCGGAATCATTAATGCTTCCGTTCAGGAGCGTTCCGACCATGTATCCCTCATCGTCCAGGCCGTCCCATGTAACGAAATTGTCGCCGAACATAGCCGGTGGAGGCGTGAGTTTCCGTATAAGGTTGGCAGGGGTATATGATGAGCGGTAAATTTCTATCTGAATAGCGGATCCCTCGTTCAATGTGTAACTGATATTAAGGTAACCTTTCTCCGGATTGTACGGCAGAGTCAAAAGCCCTACATTGGTTACCACCGGTCTTGTGGCATCTATGGTTATTAAAATGTCATTAGCCGTATTTGTTCCATCATCAACACTAAACGGATACCCGTCATTCTCCGCCGAAACAGTGCCCGATGAAGTAAAATATGTTTTAATTTCTCCGGCGGAAACAGCAATGCCGGCGGGAATAGTTAAAACCGTGCTGTAAATTCCATCCCCGGCAGTATTGTCGGAATGAGTGCTGGTGCTGGCAAGACCGTCATCAAAAAGAGTAATTCCCTCTAATACATTGCCTATATTCGCCCATGCCGTACCGCTGGTCGCCGGGATGTTATAACCGCTACCATCGTGTTCTTTCACTTCTATTGAAATTTTAATTTTATCCTCAAATTTAAGGGTTGATTGAAGATTAGCCCCTGCGGGGTCAATTACGGTGACACTGGCTGTAATAATTTTGTATGGCAAAGCAATGGATGAACTCCTGGCTGATAATAAAAAAACAAGACACAGGAACAAACCGGCACAAAACCTTTTCATTGGTTTCAAATTTTTGCAAATAATATTTTTTTTGTCAAATTTCCGCCCTTGCCTTTGAAATCCCGATACTTTCAGTTCTATTTTTTTCAACTTACAACAGTTTTATGAAGGCGCAGTTTCTTTTTTCCGTCTGCTCGCGCCGGAGGGAAAAGATATTTTTCTCTTCAAACGAGCAGAGACCGGCGTCATAGATGTTTCCCTGCTGTACCCCTGAATCCACAAACTGCTTTTTTATTATTTTCTTTAAATCCACAAAACTTTTCTCTTTTTTCTTTCTGATAAACATTCCAGGGAAGACATGCGCCAGTTCGGCGGAAACCTCAAAATGCCTGACGCACAGACCCGGACCGATCACGACCTTAAGAGAGGAAACGTAAACAGGGCTGTTTTTCTGAATAAAATCCACGGCCGAAATTATAAAATTTTTGGAAATTCCTCTCCAGCCGGCGTGCAAAAGCCCGGCGAGCCCCGAAACTTCATCATACAGAAAAACGGGAATACAGTCAGCCGTAAAAACGCCAAGGACAACATTCCTGTCCTTTGTTATGAGCCCGTCGGAATCCGGAACCGGGACTTTTGTGCGAATATCAACGCACGAGACAGTCGTTTTGTGAACCTGTTCGCTACAGATTAGTCCGGCGTCACCGAATTGCCGTTTTACGAAATCATTTATTATGTTTTCATCCTTCATATCACCCGCCCGGGAAAGCGAAAAAATCGCATGCGCTCCTTTCCCGAGGTAACGCGACAAATCTAAAAACTCCGGATTATCAATTTTTGACATATTTGATTTCTAATTTTTTATTTGCCCGTGGACGCGGTTGTCGTATCGATTCCTCTCATAAAAAGCCTGAATTCTTCCGGGTTGGTTGAGACCTTCAAAGCGTCTTCCTCCGTTATGACACCGCGCTGAGAGAGACCCACAAGCGCCTGGTTGAATGTCTGCATTCCGTAATACGAGCCCTTGGCCATAACGTCGTAAATTTCCGAAATGTTGTTCTCCGCTATGTGTTTTTTTACAATTTCCGTGTTTATCAAAATTTCACAGACGGGAACAAGAGAATTTCTGTCCTTTGACGGCATCAGGCGCATTGAAATGACAGCCCGCAGTATTTCGGAGAGTTGCACCCTCACCTGGTTCTGGTGTGCAACGGGATAAAAATCAATAATTCTTGAGACCGTCTGAAAAGTATTTATCGTGTGGACGGATGAAAGAACGAGGTTCCCGACCTCGGCGACGGAAATGCCGGCTGAAATCGTGTCAATGTCTCTCATCTCGCCTATCAGGATAACATCGGGGTCTTCCCTCACGATATTTTTCAACGCATCCATATAAGAAAGCATATCAATCCCGAGTTCCCGCTGCGTTATCACCGATTTTTTATCCTTAAAAAAATATTCAATCGGATCCTCAAGCGTAACAATATGGGCGCGTCTGCTCTCATTTATGTGGTTTATCATCGCGGCGAGCGTCGTTGACTTGCCGCTGCCGGCAGGGCCCGTCACGAGGACGAGGCCGTTGGAATACCGGCAGATTTTTTCAAGAACTTCCGGAAGATTCAACGCGCGGAAATTGGATGCGGCATCCGGAACCGCCCTGAACACAACGCCGAGAGACCCCTTCTGGCAAAAAGCGGCGCCACGGAACCGTCCGACCCCCTGAATAAAATGCGAAAAATCGCACTGGAGTTTATTCGCAAGTTCGTTTTTCCTCTTCTCGTCAAGAATGCCTGAAATAAAATTACTTATCGTTTCCGCCGACAAAGGCTCCATCTCAACTTTTTCGAGACGCTTGTTCACCCTTATAACCGCGGGAAGCCCCGCTCTAAGATGCAAATCCGAAGCGCCGCGGGAAATCATCAATTCAAACAGTTTGACGAGACCCATCAAAACCCTTTTTTCCTTAATTCCGGCGGGATATCAACCGCATCAGGACGTTCCGCATCGGGCTGTGTGGCAAACATATCGGATGAAACTACCGACGGGCGCTTTTTTCCTTTTTCAAAATCCGTCGCTATGACGGTAATTTTGATTCTTTCTTCAAGGGTGTCGTCAAATGTCTGCCCGAAGAAAACATGCACGCTTTTGGAGACCTCTTTGTGAACGAGTTCCATGGCTTTTGATATTTCAAACATCGTAAGATTTTTTGGATTGCCGGTAATGTTTACGAGCACGCCTTTTGCTCCCGCTATCGACACATCTTCGAGCAGAGGGCTTGTTATCGCCTGTCTTATGGCGTCAACGGCGCGGGTCTCGCCTCTGCCCTCGCCGATGCCCATAAGCGCCCTGCCCGCATTCTTCATTATTGTTTTTATATCGGCAAAATCAACATTTATCACCGACTCGGAAGTTATAACGTCCGTTATCGCCTGAACCGCCTGCCTTAAAACGTCGTCAACGGTGTTAAACGCCTGGTCGGCGAGAGTATCCTCTGAAATTACGTTCAGCAGTTTCTGGTTCGGAATCGTCAAAAGCGTGTCGGCCTGGCCTTCAACATTCTTCAGCCCGTCCTCCGCCTGTTTCATTCTTACGGGGCCTTCAAAATTAAACGGCTTTGTCGCCACAACAACAGTCAGTATATCCATCTCCCTGGCAATGCTTGAAAAGACGGGCGTCGCCCCCGTTCCCGTACCTCCGCCCATTCCGACCGTTACGAAAACCATATCCGCGCCGGCAACCGCTTTTCTTATCAACTCCCTTGATTCTTCGGCTGCCTCTTTACCGACCTCCGGATTACCGCCGGCGCCAAGCCCTTTTGTGCTTTCTTCCCCGAGCTGAATGCGATACGTCGCGAGCGACTGCCTCAGCGCCTGAGCATCCGTATTGGCGGCAATAAACTCCACGCCTTTGATGTTGGATTTAATCATCCTGTTAATGGCGTTACAGCCGCCCCCGCCAACTCCGATAACTTTTATCTTTGCTCTGAGGTTATCTTCGTTATCAATTATTTTTATCATGATTCCCTCCCTGCGAAATTATAAAATATTTCAAGTCGCAAGTAAATATAAGGAAGGGGACAGGCTGTGTAAGGGGACAGGGATTATGGAAGGGGACAGGGCTTTTCAAGACCTGTCCCCAACTATCATCTGTCCCCAACTACGCCGTAAACCAGAGGGCTCGCAATAAAAATCGAGGAGTACGTCCCTATGACAATTCCTATCAGTATAGCCCCCGCAAAATTGTGGATTATTTCACCGCCGAGGAAGAAAAGACACAAAACGACAATTGCCGTCGTGAGCGACGTTATCAGCGTGCGGGAAAGCGTTTGTTTTATCGAGTCGTTGAAAATATCCGAAGTTTTTTTTCTTTCAAAATTTTTCAGATTTTCCCTGATTCTGTCATAAATGACGATGGTATCGTTCACGGAATAACCCGCAATAAAAAGAATGCCCGTGATGACGATAAGGTCAATGGTAACGCCTGCGAAACACAAAATGCCGAACGTTATAACCATATCGTGAATCAGCGCAACAACCGCCGCAATGCCCCATATGCTTCCTTTAAACCGCAAAGCGACATAAAAGATAATTCCGAAGAGCGCGCCCAGAAAAGCGTAAAGAGCCGCATTTATGAGGAATTTCCCCACGACCGGGCCTACCATTTCAAATCTCACGACGGTTGCTTCGTTTTCCGGAAATATTTCTTTTAATTTATCTTTTATTTCCGCGCTCATATCCTGCTCTTCTTCCGACTGGGAGAACTTCAGAATGTACGAGGTCCCTCCCGAAAACTCCTGTATGACCGGTTTGTATTCCGCCAGCGCCTCGCGGAGGTCCGCTATTGCGAGTTTTTTTTCAAACTTTATTTGGGCAATCGTTCCGCCTGTAAAATCAATGCCCCAGTTTATCTTCCCGAGGAAAATATTGTACGAGGCAAAAAGCATAATTGCCCCGGAGATTAAGAATGCCTTTTTCCTGAACTCAATAAACCCGATTGTCCCGCTCATATTGAAACCTTCTTAACCGTCTTGCCGAAAAGGGCGGCATCCCACAGCGCGTGCGTTACGAAAATAGCCGTAAACATGCTCGCCGCGATTCCGACGCCCAAGGTTACGGCAAAACCCTTGACAGGTCCCGAACCGAACTGGAAAAGAAAAGCCGCCGCTATCAGCGTTGTTATGTTCGCGTCGAGAATCGTTTTTAGCGCCTTTTCATAACCCGAATCAATGGCAACGAGAGGCGTTTTTCCAGCCTTCAGTTCCTCGCGGATTCTTTCAAAAATAAGAACGTTGGCGTCAACAGCCATTCCTATGGTCAGCACGATTCCCGCGATTCCTGGAAGAGTCAGAGTTGCCCTCATCAGAATCATTACCGCCGAAAGTATAAGCAGATTTAATATCAGGGCGGTATCGGCGAGCAAACCCGCTTTTTTATAATACGCAAGCATGAAGATACAGACCGCAAGAAATCCGACCGTAGCAGCCGTAGCGCCCTGCCTTATGGAGTCGCTGCCGAGGGACGGGCCTATCGTCCTGTTTTCGATTATTTTTACGGGGGCGGGCAGAGCGCCTGCTCTCAGGACAATCGCCAGATACCTGGCTTCCTCCATGCTGAAAACGCCTTCAATGACCGCTTTTCCGTCGGGTATTCTCGTCCGTATTACGGGGCGCGACTGAACGACATTGTCAAGAACGATGGCGAGTGAGCGGTTTATATTCTCACCCGTTATTTTTGCGAATTTTTTTGCGCCGTCGCGCGTAAACTCAAGCGAAATATACGGCATATTGTACTGGCCGCCTATTTCAACCCTTGCGTTCTTCAGAGCCGAACCCGAAATCTCAGCCGTTGATTGTACGATTACCTGCCCGCCGTCTTTCTGCGGAAGCGTCTGAAACCCCTCGGGGACATTTTCAAAGTCATTGCTTTCGCTGACCAGTTTAAACTCCAGAAGGGCGGTCTGCCCTATGATTTTAATGGCTTTCTGCGGCTCCCTGATTCCCGGCAGCTGAACCACAATCCACTTATCGCCCTGCTTCACAATCAGCGGTTCCGACACGCCGAACTGGTCAACGCGGTTTCTTATAATCTCCAGAGCCCGCGCCGAGACATCTTTTTTTTCGTCGGGCGGAACTTTATCCGTTTCCACTTCAAGCAGAAGCCTCACCCCGCCCTGAAGGTCAAGACCCAGTTTAAGAATTTTCCGGTCGCTGGTCTCGCCGGGCTCGTGTTTCCCCGAATACCATGCAAAAGTCGGAAACAGAACATACACTGCAAGACCTATTACACAAAGGATAAAAACAATTTTGTACTGCAGCGACTTAGGCATCGGCTCTCACGCCCCCTTTTTCTGTCCGTTCCGCGCGCATGTTAATTTTTCAAAACGGCGGTAACCGAGCCTCTCACGAAAGAAACATTGCAGTTGTCCGAAATCTTTACGACGATATCCTTGTCTCCGAGCCCGACAATCGTTCCGATTATTCCGCCCGAAGTCGTAACCCTGTCGCCCTTTTTCAAAGCGGCGAGCATCTTCCTGTGCTCCTTCGCCTGCTTCTGCTGCGGCCTTATCAGCAGAAAATAAAAAATGACAAAAATCAGTATCAGCGGCATAAATCCCGTAAAAGCGGACGCCGGCGCCTGAGCGGGCGCACCGGCTGCAAACAAAAGCGTTTCAAATAACATCATCCCTCCAAATCAAAAACAATTTTCAACTTTCTATTAACCATTTTTAACTTGTAAATACCCATATTCTTTATTCGCATGTTGTAGCATGAAAGCTTGCTTTCATCTGCGAGCAAGCTCGCACGCTACAAAACCTAAATATCCATAACATTTACATTCCCCTTTGTGTCCGCCTTCGGCGGGCATGAACGTTTCACTTATATCTCACCTTCAGGTCATTAACAGTATAAACATTTTCTTTTGAATTGTTTAGAAAATCCAAAGAACCGTTCTGTTGCGATAGAATCATTAAACCTAACGATGAAATGTCCGCTTCTTTTTCTACGAATTTAACATGTTCCTTTTTCTCCGCCAGCATTATCAACTTCCTTAATACAGGCATACTTATAACGCCTTGACTTTTTGAAATTTTTTCAATCTCCACTTCTAACATCTTTCCTCCAGAACTTTAGAAACTTCTTCTTTTCCTTTTGAAAGGCGTTTTCTTTTATTGAGTTTCTAATCAAATTCATCAAATTTAACATAAAATTTATGTTGTGTAAAGAAGCGAGCGTCTGGGCAAGCATTTCGCCCACGTTAAAGAGGTGGTGTATATAAGCGCGGGAATAACTGCGGCAGGGGGGGCAGGAACAACCCTGTTCAATCGGTTTTTCGTCATCCTTAAACTTCGCATTTCTCAAATTCAGTTTTCCCGAGAAAGTAAATGCCTGTCCGTTTCTCCCGTTTCTCGTCGGCATCACACAATCGAACATATCGGCGCCCGCCTCAACCGCTTCCCATATCTCATCCGCAGGGCCCATTCCCATAACGTAGCGCGGACGCAACGGGTCCAAAAACCCGAGGGTTTCTTCAAGAACCTCTTTCCTTAAACTCCGGGGTTCACCGACGCCGAGTCCCCCTACCGCAAAACCGTCAAACGGGAGAACGGAAAGTTCTTCCGAGCATCTCCTGCGCAGGGCTTCATCCGTCCCGCCCTGCACAATCGCAAAGAGTTTCTGATTCGTATCGCGTTTTCTGAAATGCTTTACGCTTTCCTCCGCCCATTTTACCGTCTGCGCGGCGGCGCGCTCAATGACCGCCCGAGGCTGCGGATATTCCACGCATCTGTCAAGAACCATCATTATGTCGCTTCCCAGAGCAATCTGGACGTCAATGACATCGCCTGGCGTCAGAAAATGCCGGGACCCGTCAAATTTCGACCTGAACTCAACTCCGCCCTCGTGAATTTTGAAAAGAGCCGCGAGAGAAAAAATCTGAAATCCCCCCGAATCCGTCAGGATGGAACCCTTCCAGTTCATAAATTTGTGCAGACCCCCGAATTTTTTTATAACCTGAATGCCGGGTTTGAGATAAAGATAATAAGCATTGGCAAGAATTACCGGACAGCCGAGAATGTCATGCGGCACGCCTTTGATTGTCGCCTGCGTTCCGACAGGCATAAAAACAGGCGTCTCAACCGCACCGTGAGAAGTCGTGAGAACGCCGGCGCGGGCCTTCCCGTCTTCCGCAACTATTTTAAAATCATTTTTCGCCATAAAAAAACCAGAACCGTCCCCGTTTTCCCCGTTTTTCTCTATGGTTTTGCTCCTTCAAGAAAAAGGACTTTCATACAGGAATCCCTGAGTTTTTTTGTGTCTCTTGCCTGTTTTGCCGCGAGAAAATCTCTGAATGCGGGATTCCCTGCGTCTTTAACGGCAATGGCTTTTTCCTGAAGAGCGAAACATTTATCAAGAGAGACGCTCCTGTCTTCATCGTAAATAATACTGAGCGCGGCGGCGCGGGCTGAAAAAACCGCCGGATATATCGGAAAACGGAAGACCTTGTCATACTGCTTAACCGCCTCCCGCGGACGGTTCGAAAAAAGCTCAAAATTCCCTTTCGCAAAATTTCTCGAACTTAGAAACATAACGGCCGCCAGGGCAAGAAACACAAAAAATAAAAACCTGAATAGACCTATCTTAAAATCGTTTTTCGCCATAAAAAAACCAGAACCGTCCCCGTTTTTCTCCCCGTTTTTCACAAGACCCGCAATCAGAGCAAACAGCATTCCGCAGGCAGGATAGTAAAAAGAATAATCAAGGAGACCTAAAATTATGCCCGTTAAAACGGCAAACCTGTAATTAATTCCTTCTGCCGATTTAAGAAGTTTCAGAAAAAAAACAGCAAGAACCGCAAAACCGAAAATCCCGCACTCAATAAGAAACTGCAGAAAAAAACTGTGCAGAAAAACCGTGTTTTGAACGCCTGTGCCTGTAAGAAAATATTTCATTCCGAAAAAACCCGTGCCGAAAGGATGCGACAAAAAAACGCCGAAGCCCCTCTGAAACCAGATGACTCTTTCAATGACGGAATTCTCATTAAGAAACGCTCCCGCTAAAATAAAGATTATTATAAGAGGCCATAACCTTCTTTTTGCCGAAATCACCCGAGCGGTGAAAAGGGCAAAAAGAGCGATGTAAGAACCGTGACTGATTATGAGAAAAACGCCGAGAAAAGAAAAAATATATTTCAGGTTCTTCTGCGCGCCGCTTATCCAAAGCAGCGCAATTAGAAGCGCGGTATAAGAGGAAACAATGTTCGGATTGATGCGGCCTCCCGCATAAATCAGCGGAAGAAAAAGAAAAGCCGAAAGAGGAATCAGGAGACGGCGGTCTTTAATTCTTAGGTTAAATCCGAGTATAAAAAAGAGCAGGTAAAGCATTTCCTGGAGGACGAAAGACATACTGTTAAACTGAAATTTCGTAATACCCGAGACAGCGGCGCTTATCAGAATGAGAATAAAAAGATATGGGGCGGTCTTAGGCAGTGACCTCTTCCCTAAAATAAACGGGACGGAAAGAACGAGGGACAGAGTAACCGCCCACAAATCGAACAAAAAAGAAAAAAAGCATGAGACAGGGAGAAGGCAGAGTAACGCTACCACCGCGGTGAGGAACTCCCTTTCAGATAATTAAAAACACCGAACCCGATAAACAGACCAATGAGCAGCAGAGCCGGAAAAAATAAACTTCTTAATTTAGCGGAAAAAATGCCGAGCAGCAGGACGACACACAGAGAAAAAATTAGAACCCAATAAAAAATCCTCACGGGGAGAGGAACTGTTTGCCTGCGTTTTCCCCGGGCAGGCAGGACGAGAGAAGAAACGCCCGTAATTTTTTTCAGGCACTCCTCATAAATATCCCTTGCAGGATACTGCTTCAGTTTTCCATTGTAGTACTTTGAGAGATTCCCCAGATGGTTGAGCCTGTGGCTCAAAAATATAAGTTCGTCATGCGCCTGCTGGAAAAGATAATCATCTCCGATAAGTTCGAAAAGCACCTTCTCCGCCCTGTATAGCAGCGCTTTAATATTTTCCCTGCTCCCGCATTTTGCAAGACACTGCGCATAACCGAGTATGGCGAGTTTATCCGAAGGATTTTCTTTTAAAATTTCCTGATAGAACCTGACCGCTTCTGAAAAAAGCTCCGATTTTCTGAGAATCTTCGCATGACGAATTTGCTCCGGAGTCAACTATTCTAAAATTATCGGTTTCAGGAAGACCAGAAGTTCGACCCTGTCTTTCGTTTCCTGCTGGTGCTTGAAAAGATAACCTATAATTGGGAGGTCGCCGAGGAGAGGGAACTGCTCAACCGCCTTCAGGTCTTCTTCCTTGATGAGACCGCCTATAACGACGGTGTCACCGCTTTTGACCATAACTTTCGTGGTTGCCTCCCTCTCGGCCGTCCACGGACCTGCAGGGAGCATTTGCCGGAGCGTGCTGACTTTCGGCTTGACTTTAAGAGTTACGAATTCTCCGGAATGTATTGTCGGCGTGACCGTAAGTTCCACACCCACACTTGTGAATTTTGTTGAGGTCGTCGTCGCGCCGCCGCTTCCGATAGTCGTTTCCGTATAAGGCAATGATTCCCCCGAAATAATTTTTGCATCCTCCATGTTTAATGCCACAATCTTTGGCCTTGACAATAACTTCGCCTTACCCCTCTTTTGAAGAGCGTTTATCGTCGCATTAAACTGGTTTGAATTCAAAAGGCCGCCGATGGTAAAAGTGAGAGCGGGCGTGCCGACCGTTCCGACGGTCTGCGCGGCGCCGACCGAATCAAGCGAGCCGGTAAGCCCCTTTTTATCAATGCTAAAATTGCTCATCCCCCATGCGATTCCGAGGTCAAGCCCTTCCGAATAATCGACCTCAAGCAGAGACGCCTCAATCAGAACCTGTCTCGGCTTTACGTCAAAAACACTAATCAGTTCCCCGTATTTCTCAAGACCCTGCGGACTCGCCGTTATGATAACACTGTTCGTGAGAGGGTCATCCCCTATAATTGGGTTGATACCCTCAATTTTAACAGCTTCCAGCTGTTTTTTGATGTCTCCGGCGATGGTGTATTTCAAAGACATAACCCTCGTAAACTGAATGGCTTTAGACCTCTCGTTTTTGAGTTCTTCCGGCGTAATAACCCTTATAATATTGTCCGCTTCTTGTTCCACGACAAGACCCGACAATTTGAGAATCAGCCGGATTGCATCGTCAAAAGCGACATCTTTGAGCTTCAGGGTTATGGTGCCTTCAACATCGGAACCGTAAATAAAATTCACCCCCGTCTGTTCCGCAATCGCCCTGAGAACCATTCTTATGTCCGCTTCGTGAAAATTCAGAGAAATGCGTCTTCTGCTTATCTGCAGAAAACCGCCCGACGCTTTTACCTGCGGCGCTTCGTCGGGGACGGTTCCCCTTCCTTCTCCGGCCGGCTCCTCGACTGCGGCATTTATTTCCTCAACCTTTTTTCTGTGTTCGGACGTGGGAGTATTCCTCGCAATCGATTTTTTACCGGAGAGCGCTGTTCTTTTGGAAACCGGCGACTGTTTCGGCTCGGGCTCCGGAACAGACACCTTTGCAAGTTCGGGAGCGGTCGCAACAGTCAGATAAATCTTATTGCCTACTGCCAGAGCGTCGTAAAAAACATCATCGGTCGTTAAATCAAACACAATCCGCGAAATTTCCACGGGAATGCTTTTGTACTGCCCGATACGAATTTCCTTTACAAAGGTATCCAGCGTTATTTCCTTTTTCTTAATTTCGATGAGAGCGCTTGTAAATTCTGCAACGAGACGCGGCGGGTTTGAAATCTTAAACAAATAATAATTTACCGGTCCCGTAACATCTATAACGACCGATATCTTTTGTTCCGAATCAACTTTGGCATTGACGCTCCTGATTTTTTCATGACCGTTCTGCGCCGTCAGCACGGAAGAGAAAACAATAAGACCTGTAAAAGAAGTTAGTAATACTCTTTTAATATCTTTCACCAGTATTCTCCAAACATAAATATTCAGCAAACACCGTTAATAAATGTAGCGTGCGAGCTTGCTCGCAAATGAAAACAAGCTTTCATGCTACAAATGACACGCCGTTCACTGAGCTCTTACCTCCAAACGGAACATTTTAATATTGTAATACATTTCCCTGAATTTGTATACTACTACTTCCATTACTTCCATCTTAACTATTCCATCTTTACCGTAGCCTCACCTTCTTCGGGAAGTTTCAGTTCTTTGATTCGCGTGCCTATGATTATTATGACCCGCTCTTCAAAGACGGTGCCCGTTATTGAAGGAACTCTTTTCCCTTCGGCATCATACAGCCAGCCGTTTTTTAAAATATAACTCCCTGCTACTTCATCAGTTAGAATTGCATATTTCGTTCCGGATATGTCGGTCATAATGCCTGTCAGGCAAAAATCGGAAATACTTTGTTTTCCACCCTGTGTTTCCTGAGAAACTGAAACGCTTTCTGACCCCGACCTGTAAAAAGGATTCCTGTTCTTGTGCCCCTGATATACATATTTTACCGGGGTAGGCTTTTTCTCCGGCGTTATAAGCCCGGACTCGCCCTCTCCGTAAGCCGCCGGCAACTGACAGAAAAGTAAAATTACAATAATTTTTTTTACTGCCTTAAATTTCAGTTTCATTCTTTGTATGTATAAACAATCAGCGTGAACGTCGTCTGTAAATCCGAGGTGGCCTCAGACCCGCCGGCCGGCGCAAGTTTCAGATCCTTTACCGTCATAATCCTTTCCTTCTGGCAGATATCCGTAAAGAACTGGGCGAGCTTGTGATACGATGCCGAAATTGAAAAATTGTAATGGTGCTCTTCGTAAAACTGTTTTGGAACAACAGCGGCAATCCTTAAATTGTCTATTTCGATATTGTGTGTGGAACCCGTTGCCGTTATATCCCTGATAATCTGAGGCAGTTCCTCCTCCCTCGGCAGTTTCTTCTCGGCCTCCGCCACTTTCAGTTTCAGTTTTGCGAACTCCGCTTTTATCTCTTTCATTCTTGCGATGTCTGCTCTCACCTTGTTGATTTTCTCTCTCGTGTCGTCAATATTTTTTTGGAATTCCTTTATTTTATTCCCCTGGGGCTTCCAGACCTTGCTGTAAAACATGAAAATGCCGACCAGGCAGAGGACAGCAAAAAATATCTTCTGTTCCTTGGGGACAGGTTTTGCCTCAGCCATTATATTCCGCTCCGCATGACATCAGGGTTTCCCCTTCTATGGTTTATACATACAATTCACATTTAAGGTTCTTGTTTTCTTTCCGGACGCTCCGGTGCCGGCGGCAAAACCCCTGATGACAACTTTCTCGAACAGCGGTGATTTCTCAAGATTGGTCAGAAAATCGGCGACGGCATAATTGTCCGCCGCCTCGGCGTCAAACGTAAAACTTATTCCTCCCGGGCCGGCATCGCGCGTGGTAAACGTTTTAAGCCAGACGTTTGCAGGAAGAACGGAAGGCCGCGTCAGAACCTCCATCATTTTCGGGTAATTCAGCTGCGAAGCCATTAAATCGCCAATGGTATCAAGCCGTGTCTGCAAACTCATCTTCTGGTTTTCGATATCCTGAATTTCCTTCAACTCCTCATCGTATTTTTTTAACTCTGAGGCGGCTTTCTCGGATTCCTTTTTGAGAGATACGATTTTCGCAACCCTCAGCAAAAAACATCCTACGAATATAAAAACAACAACAGCCCCGGCAACAGAGGCGAGAAAAACCTGTTTCCGCGCCGCCGCCTTTTTCTCAATTTCGTAAGGAAGTAAATTTATCCTGAGCATCTAATCCCTGCCGGAAATTTCGGGGGTTTTCCCCGCAATGCTTTTCATTTTACACCGCTCTTATTGAATTTGAATCCCCAGCCTGTCTCATTGCAAGCCCGATCGCAACCGCAAAAGCGGCGGAATTTTCCACGAGAGCGGCGTCATCCGGATGATCTATAAAATCCAGCGGATTGAAAATTTCAACAGGAATGTCAATCTGACGGGCAAGATACTTATCTAAATTTTTTAAATTCGCACCGCCGCCGGAAAGAACAATTTTTTTAATACCTTCCGCCGCGGTGGAAATCGTGTTAAAATAATCGACCGACCTCTGTATTTCCGTAAGAAGCTGGTCATCAACACTCTGTATCAAAGCGGACGTAACCTGTTCGGCTGTCTCCGCATCGGCCATCGTTTCAAGTTCAGTGCTGGGGACAATGCCGTACTGTATCTTCAAAGCCTCCGCCTTGGGAAAATCACAGGCAAAGGCATCCATCACGAGTTTGCTGAGAGTCCCCCCGCCGAAAGACACATCCCTTACCACTCTAACCACGCCGTGGTCCGAAATCGACAGGGTCGTCATATTCGCGCCGATATTTAAAATCATTACGTTCTCCTCCCTGTAAGAGGGGGAACAGTGTTCGTAAATATTATTGACGCAAAAACTGTCAACGTCAACCAACACGGGGTCAAGCCCTATATTCTTCAGCAATTCGATGCGCTCGTCAACGATTTCCTTCTTCGCGGCGACAAGCACCGATTCCACTTTCACCTGCCCTTCTTCCTCCACATCCTTTATGAGTTCTGCGGAAAGATAAACGTCCGATATGTCAAAAGGTATAAACTCCTCCGCTTCAAACCTCAAACTCTTTGCGAGTTCGTCGTCGGGCATTTTCGGTAACTTCACATACCTGACAATAACGGAACTCCCCATAACGGAAACACCCGCGGGTTTCGTCTTAACCTTCGCGGAAGAAAGAAAATCTTTCAATCTTTTGACAAGTTCCGCTCTTTCTTCCATTTCCATTTCCATCAGGGATTTTGCTCCCGCAGGGCTCGGCACAATGCCGCAGTTCACCAGTTGAAAGGACTCCCCCGTTTTTTTCAGGGCGGCAATCTTAACCGAAGAAGAACCGAAATCAACGCCGAGAATGTTTCCTGCTGGATGGACTGAAGAAAGTTTTTTTAAAATTGACTTTATATTTAGCAGCATAACTTTAATTTTACCACATTCCCGGATTTTGTCAATTTAGCCGGGCTTCAGCATTCCTCCAGAAATAATCATTTTCATTGCGGTTTCAGTGTCCATATCAATTTCTTTTACATCCGTTACTTTAACCATGCAAAAAAAACCGCTCGTCGGATTCGGCGTTGTCGGCACAAACAGGGAATAGTGTTTTTCTCCGTCTAATTCGGTTTCACCCGTGATAAACGCAATGGTTTTTATTCCTCTGCTGGGATATTCTATCATTACTACCCGTTTGAAAGCGGTTTTTTTCGTAGCGATAATGTCAACAATCTGCTTTATCGTGAAATAAATCTTATTGATAATCGGCGCTCTCAGAAAAATACCGTCAACCAACCTTAAAAGCGTGCTCCCGAATATGTTTGAGGTAATAATCCCGAGGGACCAGAGTATTAAAATTACCAGAGTAAAACTCAAAACGTAATGCGCCTGCAGCGGCCATGTGCTTAAAAAGGGAATTTTCAAAACAAAGGGCAGCATAAATCCCGCTATCAGATGGAACAGAAAGTAAAACACATACAGGGTTATGCCGATAGGCATAAGCACCAGAAGCCCCATAATTGTTTTCTTCTTAAATTTTCTAAACATTATCCTGGGAAAATGACATTTGTCTGACGGGGCTGTGTGAGCGACCGCAAGCCGGCGGATGGTGTCTGACGGAGCCGTCAATCCGAGGAGTTCGGCAGAATGCCCGCAGGATTGCCGGAGCGAGCCACAGACGCGAGCGTCTCCGGAAGGCATCTCCGCCGCCGACGGCAAAACCGTGAGCGTACCCGGAAGCGTTTCGTCCGCCTTGGTGGAGCAACGTCATTTCCTGCCTGCTAAATGTACACACTAAAATTTTCATCGGGCCATTTTCCCGCCCAGTGCTCCATCACGAATTCTTCCGCCGCAGGGACAACATTTTTAATGACCTGAATTTCATCCTTCTGAAATTTTCCGAGAACCCAGTCCTTTACGTCGATATCGCTGGCGTCAGGTTTCCCGATTCCCACGCGCAGACGCGGAAAATTTCTCGTCCCCATACATTCAATTATCGATTTCAGACCTTTGTGACCGCCGGAAGAACCGGAAACCCTGTAACGGATTTTTCCCAGAGGGATGTTGATGTCGTCGCAAATTACGAGAATATCCCCGATTGACAGACCCGAAGAATAAACCGCATCGCCAAATGCCAGCCCCGATTCATTCATATATGTTCTGCCCATAATCAGGCACCTCTTCCCCATGCCGAATAAGTCGTAGAACTCCCCTGTTCTCTTTTTTTTAAGCCCTGCTTTCAGATTCAGCGAGATTTCCCGCCCTATGTTATGCCGCGTACCGTTATAAGATGGAGGGTTGCCAAGACCAAAAACAGCAGTCACTTCCCCTTTTTCTCTTTCTTCCCTGCCGGCGCCGGTTCTTCTTTCTCTTTCCCTTTTCCTTTTTCTTTCTCTTCGGTTCCTTCCGTTTCTTTGGCTTCCTTGCCCTTCTTTACAACTTCGGGTTCGCCTTCACCCGCTTCGGCTGGCTCCGGAACTTCCTCTTCCTTCCGTGGCGCCTTAACAGTAATGCAAATTGTATCTCCGGGGGTGAGAACCGTAATACCCTCCGGAATTTCTATATCCGAGACCTTCAGCATATGCCCTATTCCCAAAGTCGAAACGTCTATTTGCAGGTCTTGGGGAATCTTCGCCGGAATTGTTTTTATTTCTAATTCTCTCGTGACAAAATCAAGAATACCGCCTTCCTTAACGCCGGGGCAGGAACCGACTATTTTAACAGGGACTTTGAGTTCCACTTCATGTTTTGCCTGCAATCTCAGAAAATCTATGTGATTAATCTCTTCCGTCAAGGGATTGTACGAGATATCTTTTATAATCGCCTTTATTTTCTTTTCCCCGTCATGCAGTTCCAGAACCGACGTTTTTGAGCGGGAAACAATTTTCAGGATTTCTTTCCCGTCAACCCACACTGCCCTTGAATCAAAATCGGCGCCGTAAACAACCGCGGGAATTTTCTTTTCCCTGCGAAGTTTCTTAAGCAGCGCTTTGCTGCCGGTTTCCCTTGAATTGATATTTACCGGATATTCCATAGTATTTCTCCTAAATTTGCGGCTTTGCTGCAATCGAACCGCTCATTAATTATCTTTCAGCACAATATTAGAAAATTTACCGAAAATTGAAAAGAGGTCTAAAATTCTCTTAACCAGCGCAAGGCGGTTGTCCCTGATTTTTTCGTCTTTGTCCATCACAAGAACCCCGTCAAAAAAGGAATCAAGCGGCGCTTTAATCTCCGAGAGACAATTCAAAGCGCCCTCAAAATCATTTTTTCCGCAAGCGGCCAGGACCGTCGCCTCAACTTTTTTGAGCGCCTGAAAAAGATTAACCTCCTCGCAGGCGTCGAGTAATTTATCGTCCAAAACACTCATCTTTCTCTCGAGTTTTTCCGCCTGTTTCAGAATATTTTCCGCCCGCTTGGACGCAAGAATGATTTTTTCAAAAAGGACCGCTTCTTTTTTTCTCAATAGACCTACAGCAGCGGCGATATCAAAACACCTCTTCGGAACTTCAAATTTTTCCGTTGCCATATCAATTTCATCGCGGGCAATTCCTTTCTTTGCAAGAAAAATCACGAACCTGGAGCGCAGAAAAGACGCAACTTTTTTGCGGATATCGTCGGACACATCGTCAAAAACAATTGAAAAGACCCTGTTTAAATCAAAATAAATCCCCGCGGTTACAAAAATTTTGCAAATCTCATCCGCCGTTTTTTTCAGACCGTACGGGTCAGAGGAAGTTGTCACAGACACCCCTGAATAAAAAAAAGATTTCAGCGTATTAATCCGGTCGGCGAGACCGCAAACCGCCGAAATGTCGGAAATCTCTTCAAGCGTCGCCGCATTCCTGACGTCCTGCGCGCCGGGCAGATTCTGTGCGAGCGCCAGATAGGACGCGGCAATCCCGTGTAGTAACGGAAATTCAAAAACCGTCTTCGTCGGGAAATCGCAATAAAGAAGTTTAGAAACGCTCTTGACCTGCTCCTGCCCGGACGGCGCATAAACCGAAGCAATCTTCCCTGCGTCTCGCACGACCCTTTCCGCCTTATCCCCCAAATTCCCGAACTTTCCGACATTGGCTATGTTTTTAAGTTCCTGGTAAAAATCCGGCAGTTTTCGTTTCTTATCTGATTCCCAGAAAAACTTTGAATCCTCGAATCTCGCCTCCACGCATCTTTCGTAATTAGCGGTTATTTCGGGGATGTTTGAATTTACGCCGTCAGTAACAAAAATAAATTTGTTAATGACCTCGCGCGGCGTTTTTAATGACGTGAGCGAGAAACATTTCTGATGAATCTTCAGCGTTTCCTCAAGAATTTCCGGCGGCATCGAAAGAAATTTTTTGTCAAATTCCGCCGGAAACACGCAGGGGCGTTCGCAGATTCCCGCCGTTTCCGCGAGCAAATCGTCGTCCGGCACGACTTTTGCCTTCAGTATTTTTTCGGCGCGGACGAGACCCGCGGCAATCGCACCCCTTCTCTTATCCCTGTCGGCAATAATTCCCTTCCTTTCAAGCGTTTTTTCATACATTGAAGGACGCTTCACCATAATTGCCTCATTAAAAAAACTACGGGAACCTTTCGACGAATTTATTCCAAAACAGGAAACCTTGAGCGGCTTTCCGCCGAATAAAATCAGAACGTTCCTTACGGGGCGCGGAAAAGAATACTTATCCCATCTCATCGTTTTACCGAATTTAAGGGTCTCCAGAATCCCGGCAATATTATTTCTTATTACCTCTTCCGTTTTCCTCTGCGGTTTCCTTTTTTCAAGAAAAACATAGTCCCCCTTGTCCGTGGTTTTCAACCGAATATCCGCGATATCCGCGGCGAATTTTTTCAGAAAACCGTTAAGGACCTCGGTGGGTTCATCTTTCCCGTCAAAGGAAATGCGGGCAGGCGGACCTTTTATCAGGGTCTTCTCCTCCGGAATTTCCCGCGCAACGCCGCAGAACAAAACCGCCAGACGGCGCGGCGTCGAGAAAGAACGCATGAGCGAAAATGAAATTTTCTCCTTCTCGTAAAATTCGGCGACGGCAAGAAGCAACCTCTGTGACGCCTCATCCTGAATATTAACCGGCAGGTCCTCAACGCACAATTCCGCAAGAAAGTCAGACCTTTCCATTGTTACATCCATAGCGCAAACTTTCAAGTTCACTTTCCTTTATATAAGCCGCAATTCTGCCTGCTAAACCTCTTATTTTTTTTACAAACGCCGTTCTTGTCGCGTGGTCAAAACCTCCTCTCGCGTCGACAACATTGAAAATATGCGACATTTTCAGGAGACAGTCGTATGCGGGAAGCGGCAGAGAAAGAGAAATCAGCCGAGCCGTTTCCTTCTCGTAAAAAGAAAAAATCCCGAGCAGTTCCGGGGCGGGCGCCTCGTCAAAATAATACCTGCTGAACTGACTTTCTTCTTCCCTGCGCATTGCCCCGTAATCAACACCGCGCGCCCATTCAACATCAAAAACATTCCTTTTTTTTGAAAGAAACATCGCGATACGCTCAAGACCGTATGTGAGTTCCACCGGAATCATTTCAAGGTCAATCCCGCCCGCCTGCTGGAAGTACGTGAACTGCGTTATCTCAAGCCCGTCAAGGCGGACTTCCCAGCCCCTGCCCCACGCCCCGAGGGTGGGGGATTCCCAGTTGTCCTCCAAAAATCTTATGTCGTGCCTCTTCAGGTCAATACCTATGGTTTTTAAACTTTTCAGGTAAAGACCCCTCGAATTTTTCGGAGCGGGCTTGAGAATCACCTGAAACTGAAAATGCTTGTAAAGACGGAAGGGATTTTCCCCGTATCGTCCGTCCTGCGGGCGGCGTGACGGCTCCACATAAGCCGCCCTCCAGTCATTCCCGTCAAAAAGTTTCAGAAAAGTCATAGGGTTGAAAGTGCCCGCGCCTTTCTCCACATCGTACGGCTCTGCAATCACGCAGCCGTTATCCCCCCAGAAAGAGGATAGTTTAAGAATTATTTCCTGCAATGTTTTCACTTCTATCTACCCGCAGTTATTTGACAAATTATTGCCTGAATTGTAAAGAGGATAATTTTAGAAATGCATGGCTGCCCGCTCTGTATTTACACCGGGCGCTTGCTCAGCACAAAGGTGACAAGATTTCCGGTTTTCTTATCGCAGAGCCTGAATAACTTTAACTCCGGGTAACGTTTCTTCAGCCACTCATAATTCTGTATTTCATACCCCGATATCAAAAACAGCGCCTTATCCACATCATAATGTCCGTCCTTTCTTATGCCCTCGTGTTTGATAGCCGGCGCCAGCCGGAAAACAGGATTATTCTCCCACCGTTTTGAAAAATATAATCTGTAACTTTTCTGTTTTTCCAAAATAAAAGGAACCGCGGCGGAGGAATCTTTCTCAAAAGCATACCAGAGTTCGGGATTTTCCGCGTATTCACTGAAATAAGCGCGGTGGTCTCCGGCGAAAGACGCTGAAAGAAAAAAAAGGAGAACCGCCGTCCTGATAAATTTTCCGCCGGATATTTCGGATAACTTTCTCAACCCCGCGCCGCTCAGGATAAAAACAGGCACAGCGGCATTGACAAGCCTTAAAGGGTGCGGCGGCCCGTCCGACAGGACTGTGGGAATAAGCGACGCCGCCAGAAAAATAAACACAAGACGGTAATTCTCTTTCTTTACGATGCCCCATAAAAGACCCGTTATAAAAAGAAATCCGGCAGCGCAGTTTAAAAGAGCCCGGGCGGGCGGTAAAGACCGCGGGTGTTTCCCGCCTGAATACAAATTAAATGCCGCGGCCGTTTTGAGGACATTTTTAAAAATCTCGGCGGCGGGAGCGGGAGAAGTTAAGACCGAAACCTCTGCGCCCCTTTTGAGAAAATCATCCGGGCATTTTGAATAATGATACACAAGCGGGCTCAGAGTGATGAGCAAAGCGCACGTAAATGCCGCGACACTTCTGCCGGGGGTCCGCAGTTCCTCTCTGAAGCCAAAAAAAACAACCGGCGCAGTTATCAGGAGAGAGTAAAACGCAAGATAAGTGTAGCAGCCAAGCCCCGCTACGGCGCCTGCAAGAAACGCCTTAATTATTTCTTTTCTTTTTTCGGAAAGCCATGAATAAAAAAGCCACAAAAGCAGTATTTCAAAAAGAGGGCTTGTCACCGCCCTGAAACCGGTGCGGCTCAAAGCCGTCATCCAGAATGAGGTCGCGAAAAGAAAACAGGAAAAAAATGCCGTCGGAAATCCGAACATCCCCGCCACCGCCGGAAACATCACGGCAAGCGTAATGACCGAAAACAGCGCGCTGGCCAGGCGCAAAGCAAAAGGCGATTCCGGAATTAGTTTTATTATCAGCGTCGTGAAATAAATGTAAAGCGGCTGACGCGGATGTCCGTACGAATTGTATATTATCCTGATGTCACCGCCGGCTGTAGCGCGGGCGTCAAGAAGATTGATTGCCTCATCATACCACAGCCCGCCCGGAACTTCCTCTAACCTGTGCATACGGAAATAAAAAGCCGAGGCCATTATAAGCAGAAAAGCGGCCGTATAGATTTTAAATGATACTCCCCTGTTTTCTTCTCTAAACACGGACTTTAAAACAGGGGCATTCCTGAAAAAAATCAATGCGGCAGTGAGCCAGCAGATAAAACCGGCAGAAGCAAAAGCATAATAGCCGGATACCCCGCCCACAGACGGTGCAAGCAAAAACAGAATTTGCCCCGAAATACCGCAGACAGCATATAAAAGAAGAACCTTCCCGCCTTTCATCTAGTAATTATAACAAAATCTTACCGATGTCCGTTATCACAAAGAACAAAGGGTAAAAATCAGACGGGGCAGAATGCCGTGCAGGGAATTTTAACCCAGCGTTTCTTTTACGAATTCGCTTCTTGCCTCATCTCTTTCAGGAGGGAGTAAATTTCTGCCTGCCCTTTCCTCTATGTGAGCGGGCTGGGACAGAAAGAGAAGGTCGTTCAGACGGTCTCCGCCGATGGGAAGAGGCATACCTGTTTTCAGACCGAACCTTATGTCGGATACGCAACTCATCAATTCTTCGTAGGAAATTTTCTTCGCATACTGGATAATCCCGTAACTTCTGTAAATTGCGTCCTCAATCTCAACTCTATTCTTTTTCAATAGCTCGTTTTCCGCCTTCTGCGATGCATCTTCGAGTTCGGAAGAAATTGCCGTCAGTTTCTCGATGAGGTCGTTTTCGGAGACCCCGAGCGTTATCTGGTTTGATATCTGGAAAAAATCTCCGATGGGTTTTGTCGCCTCGCCGTAGAAACCCCTCACGACAATCCCGAGGCGGCTGAGCGAATCAATCACCTCCCCCATATGATTTGTCCTTACAAGAGCGGGAAGATGCGCCAAAAACGAAATTCTCAGACCTGTTCCGACGTTCGTAGGACAGGCGGTAAGAAAACCGAACTCGGGATGTTTTGCAAAATCAAAATTTTCGCTCATTTCCTTTTCGACGGACGAGGCAAGATTGAACGTATCGTGCAAATTGAAACCGAGACCGAATATCTGGAGACGCAGATGGTCTTCCTCGTTCACCATTATGCTCATTGACTCCTTTTCATTAACGACAAGCCCCGCCACTCTTTCCGTGAACACAAGGTCATAACTCGCAAGGTGTCTTTCCAGAAGAAGACGCCTGTCGGTGATGTCAATATCCTCAAGAGCAATTTTTTTGCAGTTCTTCCATTTTTTTTGTCTCCCGATTTTCTCAAAAGCGAGTTTTCTTATCTCCGCCTGCTGGGAACGGCCGGCGCGGTTTGGAAAGAAAAATCCATCCATGTTCCTCGCAAAACGTATTCTTGTTGAAATAAAAGGCGATGATGTGTCCGAATCAAGCCACTCGCAGCTTCTGGATGCAAAGTCCCTTAAAACCATTTTCCGGCGCCGCCTCCCGTTTCATTTTCGTTTAGCGTGTCATTTTGCATTTTTGCTTTCTTACTCTTCCTTTTTAATTTTTGATTTTTGATTTTTGATATTTCTTATCTCGTCCCTGATTTTTGCCGCATCTTCAAATTCTTCCTTCTCCACCGCATCCTGCAGTTTACCCTGAAGAACTCTTATTTTTGCGGAGACGCGGGTTCGCGGTGACTCCGAAGAACTAAATTT
>JBDRMV010000010.1:0-6343 GCA_043811795.1 bacterium
GAGATGCAGTGTCCTCAGGTAAAAACAGTCAAGGAGTTTCCTGTTGAAAAAAATTCCGTAAAAGTTGAAAACGAACCCGCACAGCATAAAGACGATGAAAAGGAAATGGACGACCACGGTAACCGAAATAAATAATTTATAGTCCATCATAAAAAGGTTTTTGTGTCTTCTCCGGCATCATATTCTTATACCAATTTGCAGGCACAGTTTCAACAGCACAAAAAAATGGGGTCAGTTCTGATTTTTTTAATAAGTTGCTTCTGGAAAAAATAGAGCTGACCCCATTTTTATTTTTTGCCATTTTTATTTTTTGTGCAGTTTCAACCGCGGGGGTGTGACAGTAACGGCATATTTGTGCTATAAATATAAGCGGGATATCTTATGAATCTGAAGGAATTGTTTTCGCCTGAAAGCAGAATTGCGGAACTCCTGAAAGGATACGAACAGCGGCCGCAGCAACTGGAGATGGCGCAGCGCATAGAAAAAGCAATCATAGAGAAAAAACATCTTGTGGCTGAGGCGGGGACGGGCGTGGGGAAGAGCATTGCGTACCTCGTGCCGTTTATTTTCTGGTCTGTAAAAAACAAAAAGCGGGCGGTAATTTCAACCTATACAAAGACGCTTCAGGAACAATTAACAAAAAAAGAACTTCCGTTTTTACGGGAGGCGCTGTCTCTGGAATTTAAATTCGCCCTGTGCGTGGGAAGCGGCAACTATGTTTGTCTCCGCCGGCTGAACAGGGGAAGGCAGTTCGGTCTGTTCGACGATGCCGAATCAAAAAAACAGTGGAACAAACTCGCCGGATGGTGCAGGAAAACGGAAACCGGGCTCAGGATGGAACTTAATTTCAATGTAAGAGAAGATATATGGGCGAACGTTTGCAGGGAGGCGGACATGTGTTTCGGCAGGAAGTGTTCTTACCGGAGCGGGTGCTTTCATATGAAAGCGCGCATTTTACAGACGAGGGCAAACATCCTGGTGGTAAACCATCATCTTTTTTTTACGAACATTGCATCCGGCGGACGGCTCCTTCCGAATTACGACGCGGTTCTTTTTGACGAGGCGCAGAACGTGGAGGACGTGGCGACGGAATACCTCGGTGTTGACGTCTCAAACAGAGCGGTGGAATTTTTGCTGAACCGGATATATAATCCCGTGAAAGAAAAAGGAATTGTTTTTCGGCTGGATGAACTGAAAGATGAAAACCGCGCGGCTGTAAAAAGAGAAGTCGTAAAAGCAGGGGACGCCGCAAGAATTTTTTTTACGGCCATAATAGACGAATTCGGGACGGACAACCTCACCAGAAGAATCAGAAGCGCGAACCTGTTTGAAAACACCCTGGATAAACCCCTCGAAAATCTTTACAACTTCCTCAAAAAATCTCTGGCCGATATAACGGACGAGGAGTCGGCGGTTGAACTTTCCGCCTACGCCGCGAGGTGCATAGGATTCAGGAAAGGTTTGAAGGTTTTTATAGAGCAGAGCGAAAAGGATTACGTTTACTGGATAGACATAAGCCGGCGGACGAGAAACCTGACGGTTGCGGTTCACGCTGTGCCGGTGGAAGTAGCGGGAGTTCTCCGGAAAGAACTCTACGAAAAAACCCGTCCGGTGATACTCACCTCGGCGACTCTTTCCGTGGACAGGTCATTCGGATACATAAAAGAACGGCTCGGGCTGGAAGAAGCGGACGAAATTATGCTGGGTTCGCCCTTTGATTACAAAAAACAGGCGCTGCTCTACATTGCGGAAGATTTGCCCGACCCGTCGTACGAGACGGAACAATTTACCAGTCAAGCGGTAAAACGCACGCAGGAAATTCTTGAAATCTCAGGGGGAGGGTCATTCGCTCTTTTTACGAGTTACCGCACGCTTGAGGCGGCGTACGAGTACATAAGCGAGAACCTGCCGGACCTGCATCTTCTGAAGCAGGGGTCCTTACCGCGCTGGAAGATGCTTGATATTTTTAAAAAGAAAGGCGATGCGGTTATTCTCGGGACAAGCACATTCTGGCAGGGAATAGACGTTCCCGGTAGAGCGCTCCGGTGCGTGATAATATTCAAACTTCCCTTTGCCGTTCCCGACCATCCCGTAACGGAAGCAAAAATGGAATATCTTAAAAAGCACGGGCGGGATCCGTTCCGGCATTATCAGGTGCCCCAGGCGGTGCTCATGCTGAAACAGGGCGCCGGCCGGCTCATCCGCGCGAAGACGGACAGGGGCGTGATTGCCATTCTCGACCCCAGGATAATCAGCAGGAATTACGGAAAGACATTTGCCCGGTCGCTTCCCGAATGCAGTTTTACGACAGCGTTAGAACAGGTTGAGGAATTCTTCAGCCGGGAAAGATAATGTAAGAAAAGAAGAAAATGGGGTCAGCTCTGATTTTGGATAAAGGGGGTCAGAAAAATGGGTCACTTCTATTGGAAAATCGGGTCGCCTCTATTTTTTTCATGGGTAAGACAGTTAAAAAAAAATCAGAAGTGACCCATTTTCCACTGACCCCGCAAAATAGAACTGACCCCATTATTTACCCCTATTTAGTATCCCGGACTGCGCGGATATAGAACGATACCGTCTTGGCCTGAGACGCATCCGTGTCGCCGGTTACAAAAGATACGCGGTATGCATTGATAGAGGAATACTCCGTAGATGACCAATAGGCGTTGGGATCGTAATCGATATAAGTTCTGCCGTAATCATAAAGTTCTTTAAGTTCATCTATTGTCGGCAGCCGCCAGTCGGTATGACCTCCGACAGGGTAAACTAAATCTTCAGCCCATTCAAATGCGGGATAATTAGATTTGTTATATGCCCCGTAATCGTAAGTTTTCGTAACATCATCCCACGTGGGCTGCGGCCAAAAGTTATTTGCCCAGTTTACTGTTCCGTTGTATTTGGTTCCGAGACATGTTTTTGAACTCGGCCACATTAAATAATTACCGTCTCCCTTATAGACCGTAACCAAAGAGTCGTCTATAATCTGCCAGTTATCAACGGTAACCGTGTGCGTGGCGCTTTTTATCTGATTCGCGGTATTATAGGCGATGACTTTTACCGTGTGAGTGCTCTCGCCGTATGAAATCGTATCCCAGTCCCAATTGTACGGGGAAGAGGAGTCCGTGGATTTCAGGTCTCCGTCGATATAAAATTCCACTTTGCTTATGCCGATGTTATCGGAAGCGGCGGCAGATATATTCACCGTCCCCGAAGATATTGACCCGTCGGGGGGATTTATTATGGAGACATCGGGCGGCGTGTTGTCCGCGGTAACCGCAATCTGGTCGGTGTCCGTCTGTTCCGAAGTATCGTAAGTGATTGCTTTTAACGTGTGTGTGCCGTCGGTGCATTGAGAAGTGTCCCATAGCCAGCCGTATGGAGAAGACGTAACTGTGGACTTAATCACATCGTCGACATAGAACTCAACTTTGCTTATCCCGTAATCATCATAAGCGTCGGCGGTTACGTTTACCGTTCCCGAGGATGTTGAACCAGCGTCAGGGTTTGTTATGGAAACAACGGGCGCCTCATCCGGCAGAGCGTCTCTGACCGCCCGCACATTGTTTAAGTTGTCCTTGTCGTCGCTGACTTCAGGACCGACGTCAAAAAAACGTACGCCGTCTGCTAATGTAGCTGAAGACGCCGAGGATGACCAGTAAATGTTAGAAGCATAGGTAATATATGACCGGCCGTAATCGTATAAGTCCTTCAATTCATTCTTTGCCGGCAGCCGCCAGTCGCCGTATCCTTCGTAAACCAACTCTTCCGCCCATTTGAATGCGGGATAATCGGCGGAAGTTTCCCCGGAAGGATAGTCATAAGCCGTTTTTGTGCTGACCCATACCGGCTGGCCCGAAGTATTTGCGGTCTTCCACTGCAGAGGATTATTATTGTAGGTTGCGAGACAGGTTTGCAACCCCGGCCACATTAAATAATTACCGCCGACGGTGTACGCCTTAATCAGAGCATCGGGAAGAACCTCCCAGTTATCTACCGTGATAATATGCACCCCGCTTTTTGTGTGTCTTGTGGTATCATAAGCAATCACTTCCACGGTATGAAGGCCGTCGGTGGAACGCGTGGTATCCCATGAATAGACGTAAGGTGGAGTTGTAACCGTTGATTTAGTTACATCATCGATACAGAATTCCACTTTGGTTATTCCGTTAGCATCAAAAGCAGCGGCAGTTACAGTCACCGTTCCCGACGATGTCGAACCGTCGGCGGGATTTGTTATGGAAATATCAGGCGGCGTGTTGTCCACGTTGACCGTAATCTGGTCGGTGGCTGTCTGATTCGAAATATCGTAAATGATGGTTTTTAATATGCGCGCGCCGTCGGTAGAAAGTGTTGTGTCCCAGAGCCAGCCGTATGGGGAAGACGTAACCGTTGATTTAATTACATCGTCAACATAGAACTCAACTTTGCTTATTCCGTAGTCATCAGTGGCAACGGTGGTTACCGCAACCGTTCCCGAAGATATTGAATCGGCATTGAGAGTCGTTGAGGTTGTTATGGATATGTCCGGGGGGCTGTTTCCTCCCGTCTGGCTTTCCCGCACCGCGCGCACATAGGACGTGTAGGTCTTAGGGATGGGCGTGGGTTCGCCATTATTGAAGCGCACTGTGTATGCGTTATCAGGTAAATCCTGATGTTTATCAGACGACCAGTAGTTGTCGTAGTTATAACCAATATATAAATCTCTAACGGCCCAAAGTTCTTGAAGTTCGGCTACTGTCGGTAAACGCCAGTCGGTATAACCTTTATAATCTAAATCCTCCGCCCACTTGAATGCAGGATAATCATCATAATTTGAGTATCCAATAGGATAATCGTATAATGTTTTTGTACTAATCCACACGGGCTCCGGATAACTGCCTTTTGCCCATTTTAATGTGACTGCATCATTATTAGTTCCAAGACATTTTTTAGGCCGCGGCCACATTAAATAAGAATTGCCTTCTTTTCCGACAATTACAAGGTCTTCGTCAATAATTCTCCATTCATCGTCAGCCGGCACATTATCCACAATAATTGTAATCTGGCCTGCCGAGGTCTGATTTTCAGCATCATAAGCAATCACTTTTACCGTGTGCGTGCTGTCAATGTATTGCGTGGTATCCCAGCTCCAGCCGTACGGGGAAGAAGTATCCGTAGATTTCAGGATTCCATCTATATAAAACTCAACCCTGCTTATTTCAACAACACCTGCTGCATCGGCGGTTATATCCACAGTGGCCGTAACTGTTGAACCGTTGACGGGATTTGTTACGGAAACAGCCGGCGGGTCGAAGTTGTCCACGGTAACCGTATGCTGAATGCTTGTTGTATGCCCTAACGTGTCGTCGGCGGTGATTTTTACCGTGTGTGTGCTCTCGCTGTATGCTGTTGTAACCCAGTTCCAGCCGTAAGGAGAAGAAGTGTCTGTGAATTTCAGGACCCCGTCGATATAAAACTCGACTTTGCTTATGCCGTGTTCATCGCTGACCGCGGCGGTTACATTTACCGTTCCCGACGATATTGAACCGTCAGCGGGATTTGTTATGGAGACGGTCGGGCCCGAATTGTCCGTTGTAACCGAAATCTGTTTACTTTCCGACCCGCCCCCTGTATTATAAGCGGTCACTTTTATCTGATAGTCGCCGTCATCGCCTTCTGTTGTGTCCCAGTCCCAGCTATAAGGAAAAGAGGAGTCCGTGAATTTTAAATCGTCGCCGACATAAAACTCAATTTTGCTTATCCCGACGGGGTGAGTTGCATCGACGGTAACGCTTACCGTTCCCGAAACGGTTGAACCGTCGGCGGGACTTGTTATGGAGACGACCGCCGGAACGGACAGGCATTTCTCGTCCAGTTTCTGCACTGAGTCCTTGATGGCGGTGTTCAGCCCGAATTTGAAACCTGCTGATATCTCGGAGCAAAGCGCAAAAATCTGGAGCAGAACAATAATAAATTTCATACTAAAGGCAGCTTTCTGCCGCAGCCAAACCGTTCGCGGTTTTGACAGCGGGGACGCTCACGTAAGAAGGTTCGCTCTGGGTTCGCTCCGGGTATGGGCAAAACTCCTCGCTCACACAGCTCCGCTCGCCAAAAACCGCTCACGGCAATTCGCTTTGCAGTCTGCGTAGAAGTTGCAATGTAAAATTTTATCATCCTTTAAAAATATAAATTAATGCCAATATTTCCAACGGTGTAACCGTTGGAAACGTTAATGCCTTCAAATTCACTGTCCAGCGAAACGGTGTAAGGGCCTATGTCGATGAGGAAAGAAAATTTTTCGCTTATAAACAGTTCCATTCCTATAAAAGCGCCCGTTGATGCGCCCGTGAACTTCTGCAGTTCC
>JBDRMV010000011.1:0-7211 GCA_043811795.1 bacterium
GGTCACCTCTATTTTGCAAAGAAATGGGGTCAGCTCTATTTTTGCATAGAAAAAATAACAAAAATAGAACTGACCCCGCAAAATAGAAGTGACCCATTTTCGCATTATAAGGCGATTACTGGAATCAAGTGCATACGCCTATAGTAAAATTTGATATACTAAAAAAATGGCTGCCGATTTGATTATTGTTTTTGCGCTGCTCGGTTTTATCGCGTGGGGTTTTCTGCAGGGCGCGCTAAAAGAGGTCTTCAGCTTACTCGCGATTGTTCTGGCATTTGTTCTCTCAGGCCCGCTGGCAGGGCATCTGCTCAAGCTCGTCAAGACGCCGGCGCTGGATGTTTTCGTTTTACAGTCAGCCGGGAGATTTGTTTCGTGGCTCGTTCTGTATTTTCTGATAATCCTTATCGGACGGCTTATCGAGACGCTTGCGCTCGGCGACAGGAAACTCCGCTGGATAAACCGGTACTGGGGTGCGGTTGCCGGACTGGGCAAGGGTTTGTTCATGATTTTAATTATCCTGTGGACTGCCGACATTGCGCTGACTCTTACACACTTCGACACGCCTGCGGGGCTGAAGAAATCAGTTGTATTTTCGCTCGCGCAAAAACACAACCTGTTAAGAAGAACAAAAAAAGTTCAGGGTCTGGAAAAATTACAGGCTCTTCAGAAGATGAACAGGTATCTCAGCGCGCTTAAAAAAGTAAACGACAAGGAACTGCAGGATTTACAGTCGTCGCTTAACAACCTTGATGCAGGCAGTCTGCGGGATTTAGTGAGAGAGTATGCAGAGTCGGGCGGGAGCACCGGAAGTATAAACATCAAAGATTTACAAAAGTTTCTGAAAAATAAAAATATGGAATCCATAAAAAAACTTAAGCAGGCAGCGAAATAGTGATAAGCCATAAGCAAATGGAGGTCGTAAGTGATCAGTGAACACCGTGTCATTCGTAGCATGAAAGCTTGCTTTCATTTGCGAGCAAGCTCGCACGCTACATTTATTAACGGTGTTTGCTGAATATTTAACGGAGGGAATGATGAGCAGGGTTATTGTGATTTATTATTCAAGAAGCGGGAACACGAAAAAAATGGCGGAACTTGTCGGGCATGGTGTTGCGTCCGCCGGCGCGGAATGCGAGGTGAAAGAAGTCGGTAAAGTCAAAGCGGCGGAACTCCGGAATTATGACGGCATTATCATCGGGTCGCCCACCTATTACGGAGGCCCGGCGGCGGAAATCAAGAAACTTCTTGACGAAAGCGTTTCCCTGCACGGCGGCCTTGAAGGGCGTGTCGGCGGTGCGTTTTCCTCGTCGGCAAACATCGGCGGCGGAAACGAAACGACAATTCTTGACATTATTAACGCGATGCTGATTCACGGGATGATTGTTCAGGGAACTCATGACGGTGACCACTACGGACCCGTTTCGATCGGAGCGCCCGACAGCCGTGTGGAGAAACAGTGCGTGGCTCTTGGAAAACGAGTGGCGGACCTGCTGAAAAAGTTGAAGTAAAATATCAAAGAAAATATGAAAAATACAAAAATAGCGTGAGAATGGCGAAATGAACTGTGGTTATGAGGTGTGTTTGAAAAAAGGCGGTGAACGCAATGTTTGAATATGAAAAATTTACTCTGAACAACGGCATAAAAGTTCTGCTGGCGCCGTTAAAAACAACGAGAATCGTCAGCGTAAACGTGCTGGTAAAAACAGGTTCCCGTTATGAGAGAAAGAACACCAACGGTATCACGCATTTTATTGAACACCTGCTCTTCAAGGGGACGGACCGCCGCCCCGACGCCCTTGTGATATCAAAGGAAATAGACAACATGGGCGCCGACATGAATGGTTCTACGGGACAGGAGTACAGTCATTTTTACGTGAAACTTCTCGACGAGCATTTTGAGAAAGCCGTTGATATTCTTTCCGATATTCTTTCCTGCTCCAGGTTTGAACAGAAACACATTGAAACCGAAAGGACGGCCATTCTTGAGGAAATAAAAATGAGGAAAGACCATCCGTCGATTTATGTGTGGGAGATTTTAAACGGGTTGCTTTACGGCGACCAGCCGCTTGGTTTTGATATCGCCGGTAATGAAAGTGTTCTGAACAAAATTTCGCGCTCTGAAATGCTTGAACATTTCAAGGAAAGTTTTATCGGCAGCAACATTATCATATCGCTGGCGGGCAACATCGACGTGAAAAGCGCCCGGGGCCTGGTAAACAGGTACTTCGGCGGATTTGAACCCGGCCTCCGCGCGAAATTTTTACCCGTTCACGAGTCCCAGACCTCGCCGGCCGTTGAACTCTGTTATAAGAAAACCGAGCAGACGCACCTTTGTATCGGAAACAGGGCTTACAATTATGAGCACCCCGACTATTACGCGCTCGCTCTTATGAATCTGATAATCGGCGGAAATATGAGTTCGCGTCTTTTTACGATTCTGCGGGAAGAGAAAGGGCTCGTCTATTCGGTCGGCGCGCTGAACCAGAGTTTTTTTGACACCGGCAATTTTGTCGTCCACGCCGGCGCCGGCCACGGAAATGTTGAAGAAACGCTTAGAATAATTCTCGGTGAATTCGCAAGGATGAAGAGCGAGGACGTGAAAGAGGAAGAACTTGAAAGAGCAAAGAACGCCGTTACGGGTTATCTTTATATGTCCCTGGACAGTTCTTCGGGCATTGCGGGTTATATAGGCGGTCAGGAACTTCGTCTCGGCAGAATTTTGACTCCGGAAGAACGGCTCGGGCTGATAAAAAAAGTGACGGTTAAGGATATAAGAAGGGTTGCCAATGACATATTGAAAGATGAAACGCTTAATCTTGCTCTGATAGGCCCCTTCAAAGACAAAGAAAAGTTTGAAAAAATGTTGACAACCTGAACGGTAAATACGTAAAATGAAAGGTATGAAAAAGGGAAATGGTATGGCAGAAAAAAAACAGAGGGATGTGTGGAAGGATTACAGGAAGGGAATAGACCCCGACGCTCTGCGGATTTCACTCATAAATCATCTTCACTACACAAGGGCGAAGGATGCGTTCTCCTCCACCGACCGCGATAGGTATTTAGGGCTCGCCTATGCCGTCAGGGACAGGATGGTCGAACGCTGGAGCAAAACCCAGCAGGCATACTACAACAAGGACGCAAAAAGAATTTATTATCTTTCTCTTGAATTCCTTCTCGGCAGGGCGCTCCTCAACAACATAATCAATCTCAACATTATTGACGAAGTCAAATACGTGATGAAAAAGTCGGGGTATGATTTAGGGCGCCTGCTGGAACTCGAGCCGGATGCCGGTCTCGGCAACGGCGGGCTCGGTCGGCTGGCGGCGTGTTTTCTCGATTCGATGGCGACAATGGAACTCCCCGGATATGGCTACGGTCTGAGATATGAATTCGGCATTTTCAAACAGATCATAAAAGACGGTTTTCAGGTAGAGGAACCGGATGAGTGGCTGAGATTTGATTACCCATGGGATATTGAAAGACCGGAATACACAATAAACGTTCATTTTTACGGAGAGGCAAAAGAGGAACAGGACGAATTCGGCAGGCCGAAATTCATGTGGGTAAACACGAAAGATGTTCTTGCCGTCCCGCACGATATACCGATAATCGGATACGGCAACAACACGGTCAACACCCTCCGGCTCTGGGCGGCGCGCTCGTCAAACCAGTTTGATTTTAAAATTTTTAATCAGGGCGATTATATGAAGGCGGTCGAAGACAAAAATGATTCGGAGAATATTTCCAAGGTTCTTTATCCGAGCGATAACATTTACAAGGGGAAGGAACTCAGGTTCAAGCAGGAGTATTTTTTTGTTTCAGCGACTCTTCAGGACATAATAAGACGCTATCTCAAAACGTATGAGAATTTTGACAAGTTCGCCGACAAGGTCGCCATCCAGCTGAACGACACGCACCCTGCTCTCGGGATACCCGAACTGATGCGTCTGCTGCTGGATGAATACGGCGTCAGGTGGAGCAAGGCGTGGGACATAACGGTAAAGACATTCGCGTTTACGAATCACACGGTTATGCAGGAGGCGCTTGAAAAATGGCCTCTCGGCCTTTTTCAAAATCTTCTCCCGAGACACGCTCAGATTGTCTTTGAAATAAACAGGCGTTTTCTCGACCGTGTAAGGGCGGAATATCCTGACGATGAAGAAAAAGTCCGCAGAATGTCGGTTATAGATGAAAGTGCGGAAAAAGAAGTGAGGATGGCGAATCTTGCCATTATCGGTTCCCATTCCGTAAACGGCGTGGCGAAACTTCACACTGAAATCCTTAAAAACAGTGTTTTTAAGGATTTTTATAATCTCTGGTCGGAGAAATTCAACAACAAAACGAACGGCATCACGCAGAGGAGATGGCTCCTCGTGGCGAACCCTGCTCTTTCGCGGCTGATTACGGAGAAAATCGGCGACAGGTGGATTACCGATTTGAACGAACTCAAAAAATTGGAGCAGTTTCTCGTCGACGAAAATTTCCTGATAGCGCTGCACAAAACAAAAGAGAAGAACAAGAAAGAACTCGCGGAGTTTATAAAAAACCGCAACGGCATAGAGGTTGATACAAAATCGATTTTTGATTCGCACGTGAAACGCCTCCACGAATACAAAAGGCAGCTACTCAACGTTATGCACATCATTATGCTTTACAACAAACTCAGGGAGAACCCGGCGCTGGATATTTCCCCGGCGACATTTATCTTTGCGGGAAAGTCCGCTCCGGGATATTCCATGGCAAAACTTATCATCAAACTGATTAACAGCGTCGCCGATATTGTTAATAACGACAAGGACGTGAACGGAAAGATGAAGGTTGTTTTTCTTGCCGACTATAATGTTTCGCTCGCGGAAAAAATCATTCCGGCGACGGACGTGAGCGAACAGATTTCAACGGCGGGCAAGGAGGCGTCGGGAACGGGAAACATGAAATTTGCGCTCAACGGCGCGCTAACCGTAGGAACCCTCGACGGTGCGAACATAGAAATAATGGAAAACGTCGGCGAAGAAAACATTTATATCTTCGGCCTGAAAGCAGAGGAAATTGAAGAGATGGCATCCTCCGGCCGGCACAATCCGCAGGAACTCTGCGAGAGGGAACCGGAAATAAAGAAAGTTATGGATATGCTTAAATCCGGCGAACTTGCCGGCGGGGATGAGGCGCTGTTTAAACCGATATACGATTCGCTTATGTCTGGTACGGACGAGAGCCCGCCCGACAGATATTTTCTGCTCGCCGATTTGATGAGTTATGCATCAGTGCGCGGGAGGGTAAACACCGATTTCAGGGATAAACTTGCCTGGCAGAAAAAGGCATTGATAAACATTGCCAATATGGGTTATTTTTCAAGCGACAGGGCTATCAAAGAATATGCAGGGGAAATCTGGGGCATAAAACCGATTCCCGTAAACTTATAATACAATGGGGACCGTCCCCATTAGCATCGTCTCCATTATTAGACATTAGACCTTTTTTTTGGTAAAATTAAGTATGGGAAAAAATGCAGGGAATGGTTTTTTGAAACAATATTTCTGGGAAATTGACTTCAAAAAATTCAGACCTCTTTCCCGACCGTATTATGTAATTTCGCGGCTTCTGGAATACGGCGACGAAAAAGCGTTGAGATGGCTGTTTGATAATTTCACAACGAGACAAATGAAAAACACCCTGCGGAAGATGCGCGGGTTTTCGGAGCGGAGCGCCAATTTCTGGGCAATTTATTTCGGAATGAAAAGAGAGGAAGTAAAATGTTTGAGCAGGCAATTTCGCAAGATACACAAGAATTTCTGGCCTTATTGAGTAAAGTTAACGCAGTAAAAACCGCTTATCTTGCAGGAGGCACCGCCTGCGCTTTGCGGATAGGTCACAGATATTCTTTTGATTTGGATTTTTTTACGGGAAAAAAGTTCAGGACTAAATCAGCGTTGAGAGACCTGTCAAAAATTAAGTTCTTTAATCCGGACAGAACTGCTTGGGGAACCGTTCTGGGAAAATTCAAAAGCATAAAATTCAGTTTATTTTACTATGAATATCCGTTGCTCGCTCCGTCGGAGGTTTATCGGGGAGTTCGAATTGCTGTCTTAAAAGATATTGCAGCAATGAAAATCGCAGCCATTGCGGACAGGGGGACAAAAAGGGACTTTGTTGATTTGTACTTTATGGGGCAGGAAGGTATTTCAATTGAAAAAGCCGTTGAATTATACGGTAAAAAATATCAGAATCTTTCCTCAACGTTGCCTCACATCCTCAAAAGCATCACCTATTTTGACGATGCGGAAAAAGATAAAATGCCCGAGATGCTGAAAAAAATTTCATGGGTAAAGATTAAAAAATATTTTATGGATGAAGCAAAGAAAACAGCAAAAAAGTTTCTGGAAAAGCATCGTAAAAAAGGAAAATAGCGGATTGAAGAAAAAATTTTGTAAACCAGCCGGCCCGGCGGCAATTCTGCTGTTTTCAGCCGTTACGCTTTTTTTTCAAACGGCGCTTCAGGCGCAAGCGTCCGGCAGAATGCCGCCCAGCGCAATTACCGATTTGATGGCGGTGCTGTGGAAGAAAACAGGAGAAGCAATGCTGACCTGGACGGCGCCCGGCGGCGACGGCATTTCGGGAAGGGCAAGTTTTTACGAGATGAAGTATGCGACTTTTACCGTCGCAGATTTGTCGGGCAATGCCGACGCGTGGTGGACCTTCGCGAAAAAAATTAACGGTACGGGAGCTCCACCCTCGGGACAGGGAACGATGGAGGTTTTGCGGGTTAAAGGTCTTCCCGTCGGACAGAATGTTTTTTTTCACATAAGAGCAATGGACGAGGACGGCAATCTGAGTCCGATTGATTTTGAAAACCTGTCGGCGCAAAAGGATATTCGGGAAATCATGGAAAAGACGGTAAAACAAAAAGAGGAATACTCAAAGACCGGAGAAGTCCTCGCCTCGTTTTTTATAGAAGCGGAGAAAAAGTTGTTCATAACGTTTGCTGTCCCCCGTGAGATTACGGAAAAGTTCGTGAATTTCATTACGGACGGAGGTGTTCCCGCCGGCGGTGAAATAATTTTGTGTGATAAAAAGCCCGCCGGGGGATTTTCCTGCTCGGCGCTCTTAATGGCGGATAAAAAAATTCCTGCCGACAGCAGAATAATATGGCAAAAGATTGACAAGGGGGAACTGGAACTGCTGCACACCCGGTCGTATTTTCTGGAAGACAACGT
>JBDRMV010000012.1:0-52938 GCA_043811795.1 bacterium
ATGAAGTCGCAACAATGAAACTCCGGTCAATGGGGATAAAAATAGACAGGCTGACTCCCGAACAGAAGAAATATCTTTCTTCATGGACTGCGGGAACATAAAAAAAATCAAAAATAAAAAAAAGAACATTGCAAAGGCGAAGAAAATAAAGGTCTTTGCAATGGACATTGACGGCGTTCTGACGGACGGACGTATTGTTTTCTGCAAAGGCGAGGAAATAAAATACTGGAACGTAAAAGACCGGATTGCTTTTTTCATATTGAACAGGGCGGGTTATAAAACGGTGTGGATTTCGGGCAGAAAAAGCCGGGAAGTCGAAGAAAGAGCGGGGGATCTCAAAATTAAAGGGGTCTTCCTCGGTGTAAAAAACAAACTTAAAATTTGGAAGCTTGTTTTAAATAAATTCAAAATAAAGCGTGAAGAAATTTTGTACATAGGCGACGACCTTGTTGATTTGCCTCTTCTGAAAAGCGCGGGCCTTTCCGCTGCCCCTGCCGACGCCGCGGACGATGTCAGAAAAATCTGCGATATCGTAACACGTTCCGCCGCAGGCGAAGGAGTGCTCAGGGAAATCACCGAATTCGTTTTAAAAGCGCAAAACAAATGGAAAAATGTCTTAAACTATTACGTTTCTTAACCATCATATTACTCTTCCAGACCTGTTCAAAACAATCATCGGAATTCAGGGTTCTGGAGAAGATGGACGGTTTTCATATAAAAAAAACTTGCGGCGGCGTGACAAAGTTCGCCCTTCGCGGTGAAAAAATGGTAAGGGGACAAAAAATAGTTGCATCTTATGTAACCGGCTCTTTCTACGATGACGGCGCGGCGAGCGCCGATTTTCAGGCAGACAGAGCCGTTTTTTCCGAAGACGGCAGAGAAATGGAGGCATCCGGCAACGTTTTTATTCTGGATAAGAAAAATAACGCAAAAATCTACCTTGAAGACATCATGTGGGACAATGCAAAACGCATTTATTTCACGAACAAAAAAGTCAGGCAGGTTTCATCCGACGGGGAAATTTACGGCACCGGTCTTATGGCGACGGAAGACCTCGGGCGCATCGTAATTGAAAACCCGCGGGTAACCGCAGAAACAAAAAAAGTGACCAATGAAAAATGACGTTGCCTTCCAGGGACGCTCACGTAAGAATAGTTCGCTCTGGGTTCGCTCCGGGCGAGAGCAAAACTCCTCGCTCACACAGCCCCGTCAGACAACGGTCATTTTTCCAATTAAAGTGCAACTGCACATTAAGATTTTTTGTTTTCTTACCGCTATTCATTCTTTCTGTCCCTTTTTACAGGCCGATTCGCTCCAGATAGAAGCGGAAAAAATGATTTATCTGAAACAGGGGGATATTGTTGAATTCAAAAAAAGTGTCAAATTTTCAAAAGAGGGTTTTAATGGAATTTCCGAAACCCTTCTTCTCGATAAAAAAAAGCGGGTCCTTTCCGCATCCGGCAATGTCTATATAATTCTGAAAAGCACAACAACGGCGCAAATGTTGAAATTGTGGACAAAAGAAATCCTATATAACGAAAAAAGCGATAAGATATCTTCATCCACGCCGGCTAAGTTTCTGGTTTTTACGTCCACCCGCCAGAGGTCGGATACCGCGGCCGGAGCCGAAGACAATCTCGCTGCGAGGACCGCTACTCCGGGGGTCTATGAAATCACCTGTGATTCATTTTACGGTTTCGCGGCAGGGCGGAGGTTTTACTTATCGGGAAAACCTGTTATAATAAACGGGGAAGGCCGTGAAGGCAAGGCGGATTTTGCTGATTTTTCAAATGATGTCATAATGATGAAGGAAAATGCATCAATGGAATATAAAGGGGAAAGTCCTTATTTTATCAACGCAGGACTCATCAGAATTGATACTGCCAGCGGAAAAATTAATTTCAAAGAAGACGTGGAAGGAACTTTTTATAATTCAAACCCGCAATGAATAATGAAACCCGCCCGGAAAAAGAGAATAACCTCTCTTTGAGAGTTTCCGGCCTGGTAAAGGACTACGGTAAAAAAAGAGCCGTCAACGGCGTTGACATTGAAGTAAAAAGGGGCGATATTGTGGGGCTTCTGGGACCCAACGGCGCCGGTAAGACGACAATTTTCTATTCGGTAATGGGCATCATTGCCCCAACGTCCGGGAAAATTTTTCTGGGAGATGCTGACATCTCCGGAATGCCGGTTTACAGGCGGGCGCGCGAAGGCATCGGTTATCTCGCGCAGGAGCCGTCGATTTTCAGAGGTCTCTCCGCACGTGAAAATCTTTCCGCCGTCGCGCAGTTCACGGGCGCTGATAAAAATGAGCGGACCGACGAAATAATGGAGGAGATGGGAATTTCACACTGCGCCGGAACAAAGGCGTCAAACCTCTCCGGCGGAGAAAAAAGAAGAGTGGAAATTTCAAGAATTCTTCTTGCAAACCCCTCTTTTCTTTTGCTCGACGAGCCCTTTGTGGGAATCGACCCGATTGCCGTTTCGGAACTCAAACGCATCGTAATCGGTTTTAAGAAAAGAAATATAGGAGTCCTTATTACCGACCACAATGTGCGGGAGACCCTCAAAATAATAGACAGCGCTTATATCATTCACAAGGGCCGGATACTCATCCACGGCACAAGTTCCCAGCTCCTGAATTCCGCCGAGGCGCGCAAAATTTATTTAGGCGAGGACTTTTAGAGACGCTTTCGATTAAATATAATAGGGAGGTTTGTAATGAAAATTGTTGCTAAAAACTTCAGCTTGACGGAGCCGCTGAAAGAATATGCCCTGAAGAAACTGGGTTATTTCCAGCAGCGTTTCGGCATTTCAAACATCACGGTTACCCTGTCACAGGAGAAAAAAAATTCCACGGCGCAGTTTCTGGGAACATTTTCAAAAACCAACGCTCTCGTGAAAGTGAAAGCGTCGGACAATACCATGTATGCGGTTATCGACAAGGTTTATTCCATCTGCAAGGTAAAATTGAGCCGCACGAAGAACCAAACTTTGCAAAATACCCATGCTCTGCGGAAGAAAAGAAAAGGCATCAGGGCTTTTGAGGAACCCGCGGAAACGATGAGAAGTGTCCCGGTTACTCTTATGAGCCGGGAGCTCGCGCTTGAAAAAATGCTGCGCAGCAAATATCATTTCTGGCTTTATACCGACAAAGACACGGGGCTTTTTACAGTGCTGTACAAAAGCGGGGACGGGCAGATCTGCGTAATTCATCCCGTCTTCGAATAACCATGCTAAATTACATATCTTCGCCTTTAATAAGCGTCCGGACAAAAGCAAAATCCAAGAAACGGGTCATTGAAGAACTCCTCGGCCTTTTTGTCAAAACCAAAGACATCGGAAAAAAATATGCAAACGATGTCTGCAAGGCGGTCCTCAAGCGGGAAACTCTGGGGTCGACGGGAATCGGCAACGGCATTGCCCTGCCCCACGTAAGACATAAAAAAATAAAAAAAATAAAGATGGCTTTTGCAAATTCGGTTGACGGCATAGAATTCAATTCTCTGGACGCAGAACCGGTTCACATTGTTTTTCTCCTTATAGGTCCGGAGAAATCGGGACGGGAATACACACAAGTTCTTTCGGAGCTCGCCCAATATTTAAATGACCCTTATTTCAGGAGGGACTTGCTTGCCGCCGAAGCAAAAAAGGATGTGCTTGCCGCAATCAGGAAGAAAGACGAATGACAAAAATAATTATTGCCGCCCACGGAAACATTGCCGAACATCTTTTGAATGCGGTAAAAAACCTGACAGGTGAAATAGAAAATATACAGGCAATAAACTTCCGGACGCACCAGTCGCTGGACGACCTGAAAAATTCCCTTGATACAGCCGTTCTCGTTCGACCCGGCGAAGATGTTTTTATCTTAACCGATTTTCTCGGCGGGTCGCCGTGCAACTGCGCCTGCCGGCTGCTGCCCGGAAAAAACATGTGGGTCGTCTCGGGCGTGAACCTTCCGATGCTCCTTGAACTGATAACGAAAAGAGACAAAATTCCGCCGGCACAGTTGTGCTCTGAAATTATAAAGGCAGGCCGGGAATCGATTGTAGATGTAAAAGCGAAATTTGTCTCGCGAATAAACACAAAAAGGGCAGAGCAATGATTAAATTATTCCGCGTCGATTCGCGGCTTATTCACGGGCAGATTGTTGAGGGATGGCTTAAGGCATATCCCATAGACGAAATCCTGGTAATAGACGACGATATTTATAACAGCGAATTTGAAACCAGGGTTATGAGGTTTTCCGTTCCTCAGGAAGTATCATTCGAGGTCTTAACAATCGGCATGGCCTCCGAAAGATGGAGAACATTTGAGGCCTCCGCCAAAAAAATCCTCGTCATAGTGCAGTCAATAGAAATCCTGAAGAAACTCTTTGATACAGGCGTTAATTTACCCGGGATAAATATGGGCCTCGTCAATTACACCGACTCAAAAACCGCCCTTACGAAGTCGGTGTATATTGATGAAACGGAAAAAGATATCCTCTTATACCTTTTGGAAAAGGGCGTTAAAATATTTATCCAGACATTGCCTTCGGATGAAAAAATTCCACTTGAAAAAGTCATGGTTGGGGACGGTCGAAGAGACCCGTCCCCTTCCACATAAAATGAACGGAATGTATTTTGCTTTCGGGGTGCACGGTCATCAGCCGATCGGTAATCATCCGAGGATATTTGAAGAATGTTACAGAACTTCATACGCGCCTTTTTTTAAAGTACTCGAGAACTTCCCCGAACTTTTGATTAACGTCCATCTGAGCGGGTCCCTGCTTGAGTGGCTCCTGAAAAACAAACCCGAGTTTATCGGCTCCCTTCAAGCGATGATAGACAGAGGACAAATTGAAATTTTGGGCGGACCTCTTTATGAACCGGTATTGCCGCTCATACCCGAACCGGATATAACGGAACAGATTTTGCTCTTTACAAAATTTCTCGCCGAGAAAATGGGCGTTCACCCCCGCGGGATGTGGCTTCCGGAGAGGGTCTGGGAATCGTATCTTGCAAAACCCATTGCAATGGCGGGAATCGAATATACGCTGGTGGACAACTGTCATTTTAACGGAGCGGGATGGATGGACGATAAACTGCACGGCTATTTTATCACGGAGCATGAGGGTTTTAAGTTAAAAATGTTCCCGATACTTGAGTCCCTGAGATACAAAATGCCGTATTCCGCTCCGGCGAAAGTCATCGAATATATAAAAAAAATAGGCGAGGAAGCCGGCGGCGGTGTGAGAATAATGATAGATGATATCGAAAAATTCGGCGCATGGCCCGGGTCATACAAGCACACTTATGAAGACAAATGGCTTGAGAATTTTTTTACCCTTCTCAAAAAAGAACAGAAAGCAGGAAACATTTCTACGATAAAACTTTCCGATTACACGGATAAATTCCCCTCCGACGGCAACATCTATCTGCCCGCACGCTCGTATTCTAAAATGGGGATGTGGGCGCTCCCCTGCGATTCCGGAAATACTTTCCGGCCCATTTACGAAAAAATAAAGGAAACCGCCGAGACAGAGAAAAAACCATGGATGAATTTTATATGCGGAGGGATTTTCCAGAATATGCTCATCAAATACCCCGAAAGCAATCTTATGCATAAAAAAATGCTCAAACTCTCGCGGGAAATAATTAACCTCCGTGAAAGCGAGAACTTCCCCGCAATGCAGCGGCATCTTTTCAGAGGCCAGTGCAACTGCGCTTACTGGCACGGAATTTTCGGCGGAATTTACATGGGGCACCTGAGAGCCGCTGTTTTCCACGAACTTCTTGAATGCGAAAAACTGCTTTACGGAACCTCCGGTAAAAAAATGCTGCTGGCGGAGGACGATTCCGTCTTTTACGGCCAGAACGAAATAGACGTCTGCACTGAAAATTTTTCCGCGCACATCCACCCTGACATAGGAGCAAACGTTTCGGAACTCTCCGAATTCAAGACCTGTCACAACCTCGGTTTCGTCATGAAACGCCGCAAGGAGGTGTATCACACTTCAAATATATTAAATGATAAAATAGTTGAACCCGCAAACAAGTCAGTCAAAATTAAAGACGCACAGAAGCTTACTTACGACTGGTACGACAGATTTTCGTTCATTTTCCATTTTTTCCACCCGGAAACCCGCCTCGAGGACTTCGCAAAATGCACATACGGCGAGCAGGGTGACTTCGTCAATCAACCCTTCAAATACACGATAGACCGTGATGCCGGAAAAATAATCTGCGAAAGAACAGGCCACGTATGGGAAGCGGATAACTTTGTAAACATAACCGTAACAAAGACATTTGAATTCTTCGGCAACAGTGAAATAAAATTTCTCTGGAAAATTACGAACAATTCTCCGAAAAAAATAAATTTACTCCCCGGCATAGAACTGAATTTAAGCCCGTCCTCGCAAAATTCCGCAACATTCTCGGTCGGCGCCGAAACCGTCCCCTGCACGAAATTGTTTCAGGGTAGCGGCGACTCCGTGGTTCTTGAGGACAAAATATACAACCTGACCATGAAAATTTTATGCTCAAAAAAAACAAAAATATGGCTTTATCCCGTTGAAACCGTCTGCCTGATAGACACCGGTTTTGAATCCCTTTTCCAGGGCGTTTCCCTTACATTCCTGAACCGTGTTGAAATCGAACCCGGCCGGGCAGACACGGGGACGATAAGGATTATGGTTTAATGCTGAATATCGCTCTCGCTTCACTGATGACCGGCGTTTTATCCTGCGATACGGTCACCGCAGGTCAGTTTATGCTCTCAAGGCCCATTATAATGGGCCCTGTAATAGGTCTCTGCCTCGGTAATCCTTACGTCGGTTTTATAGCGGGGATTTGCGTTGAATTAATATGGTCGAGCGTAATTCCCATCGGCTCCTCAACCCCGCCGGACATGCCCATGACGTCGGCGCTGGCGACCGCATCCGCAATTTTTTCAATTTCAAACTACGGGATAACCGAGTTCCCTGCAATAATTCTGGCTCTGGTCGTTTCGATACCGTGCGGGATTCTTTTTCAGAAGGCGAGTTTAAAAATCCGGCTCCGTAATTCGGATATCATCGACAAAATAAAGGCGGATGTTGCAAAAGACAAATACGAGAGCGTTAATTTCTTTACTCTGTTCGCTATTCTGAGGGTTTTTCTGGTGAGCGCATTCTTTTTTGCGGCATGTTATATTCTTATTACGCAGATACCGCGCGCCTACTGGATGCTTTTTAGCATTCTGAACGTTGCCCCGTGGGTAATTTTGAGATTTATATATATTCTCTGTTTTGCGCAGTTATTCGAGATGTTCGTAAAATGGAAATAAAAACGGAAAGACATTACGAAAAGAAGTTCGGAAAAGTCCTGAGAAAGGTTTTCTTCAGGTCATTTCTGCTGCAGGCGCTCTGGAATTTCAAAGGAATGCAGAATGCGGGCTTTCTTTACACGATAAAGCCCGTTCTGGATCTTTTATATGAAAACAAAGAAGAAAAAAAAGCCGCCTACCTGAGGCATCTTGATTTTTTTAACACTCATCCCTACTGCGCCTCTTTTATATTCGGCGTTGTGGCCAGAGAAGAAAAATTGTTTGCGGAAAGCGGAGACAGGCGGCACATAGAACGCGCGGTTAACACAAAAAAAATTCTGGGGGGGCCCATTGCCGCCTTCGGCGACTCAATGATATGGGGAATCGCCAGACCCTTTACCGCCCTTATCGGGACAGCCCTGATTCTGCTTTTCTCCAAGAATGTAAATCTTATGTGGCTCGGCCCGGCGGCGGCTTTCGTTATTTTCAATGTTTTCCACCTCATTATAAGATACCGCGGCATTTTCATCGGCTTTGAAGACGGTGAAAAAATTTTTGATAAAATTTTAGCCGGATACATCCACAAGTGGGCGGGTTATTTGAGAACGACAGCGATTGTTCTGATTTCACTTCTGCTTGTAAGGGGCTTTATGTCCGAAACAGGGACCATGGCGCTTAAAATGGCGTATCCCGTTTCGTTTGTTTTGCTGGTTCTTTTTCTCAACAGAATTTCTGCGACGCTTCTTTTTTATATTGTTGTCGTGGCGGGAGGAATCTTTGCAGGGTGCTGTCACTAAAAAATATAAAATAATGCTTGCCTCCGGTATCCACGTGAGAACCGCCCTCACAATTGCCAAACTCGTCGGCAGATTCAAGAGTAAGGTCTTTATAAAAAAGGGAGAGAATGAGGCGGGGACGGATTCTTCCCTCGGAATTCTTGCCCTGGGAATAGAAGAAGGCGATGAAATCGAAATCAGAATCGAAGGCCCCGACGGCGCGGATCTTGCGGAAGCCTTCGATAAATTGGTAAATGATAATTTTGGAGAATAGCCGCAAAGCAGTCATCGCGGCAAATAGGAGTAAATATGATTTTTAGGGGTATTCCTGTTTCTCCGGGCATAGCCGTAGGAAAAGTTTTTGTTCTTGAAAAAGAAATTCAGAATGTTTATAGAAGAAACATTCTCGCTAACGCGGTAAAAAACGAAATCGCGCGTTTCAGAAAAGCGGTTTCGCAAACACGAAATGATATTATGGACGTCGAGAAAAAAATCCGGAAAGAACTTGGGCGGCGGAAAAGCCAGATTTTTGAGGGCTACCGGCTTTTCCTGGAAGACAGAATTCTCATAGAAGACACGGAGGAAATTATCCGGAAACAGAAAGTCAACGCCGAATTCGCATTCTCAATACAGTTGAAAAAAATTATTTCGGAATTTCAGAACATAAAAAATGCTTATCTGAAGGAAAGAACGCGGGACATATCCGAGCTGGGTAACAAAATTATGGCTCATCTTTTGCAGAGAGACGAAAAGTTCTCATGGTCGCAAATTCCCGAAAATTCGGTAATCGTCGCTCACAACATTACCCCGGCGGACACCACAAACATGAAGGGCAATTCGGTGATTGCCTTTGTAACCGATATCGGCGGGAAGACATCCCACACGGCAATTATGGCGAGAGCCCTTGAAATACCCGCCGTCACCGGGCTGAAAAACTTTTCGCAGAACATTGAGGGTATGCAGGACATCATCGTTGACGGGGTAAGCGGAATCGTGATAACCGAGCCCGACGAGGAAACGCTCATAAATTACAAAAGAGAACGAAAAAAATATCATGAGGAACAATACTCCCTGCAGTATCTCATAGAAAAACCGACCGTTACCCGTGATGGAAAAACCCTGACTCTCACGGCGAACATAGAAATACCGGAGGAAATCCCAACGGTTCTTGCTCACGGCGCCGAAGGAATCGGCCTTTACAGAAGCGAGTACATTTTTATGAATTCTCCGGAGGTGCCGAAGGAGGCAGAGCAGTATCAAATATACAAAACAATCTGTGAAAAAATGCTTCCCTACCCCGTCATAGTAAGAACTTTCGATATAGGAGCGGATAAACTTTCCGATTCAATAGAACTCCCCGATGAACCTAATCCGATAATGGGTCTGAGAGCAATCCGGCTTTACTTTAAAATCCCCGAGGTTTTCAAGACACAGCTGAGGGCTTTGATGAGGGCATCTTCGGCGGGGAATTTGAAAATAATGATTCCGATGATAACCTCCGTTTCCGAAGTGAAAAAAGTAAAGACGATTCTTGAAGAAGTGAAGCGCGAACTTGAAAACGAAGGCGTCCCGTTTAACAAAAAAACACCCCTCGGGGCGCTGATTGAAGTTCCTTCCGCCGCTCTCACCGCCGACTTAATAGCGGAGGAAGTTGACTTTTTAAGCATCGGGACAAACGACCTTATCCAGTACACTCTTGCCGCCGACAGGTCAAACGAAAACGTCGGCTATATTTATGAGCCGATGGACCTCTCCATCCTGCGGCTCATTGATTATGTCGTAAAGGCATCCCACCGGGCGGGCAAGCAAGTTTCAATGTGCGGGGAAATGGCTTCGGACCCCGCTTACACCAAACTGCTTGTGGGAATGGACTTTGATGAGTTGAGTATGTCTTCAATTTCAATCCCCAAAATAAAGCAGATAATACGAACGACAGATTACAAGGAAGCAAAAAAATTTGCAAGGGATTTTATAAAAAACCCTCTGGATATATGATATGAGCGACAAAGAAAAAATTTCTCTTATTTCAAAAACGTTCAACGCGTTAAAGAGCGAACTTTCAAAAGCCGTCATCGGGCAGGACGCGGTCATAGAACAGCTGTTGATTTCTCTTTTTGCGAAGGGGCATGCCATCATCGTGGGCGTGCCGGGCCTCGCTAAAACGCTGCTCGTGGCAACTCTCGCCCGGATTCTTGACCTGAAATTCTCAAGAATACAGTTCACCCCCGACCTGATGCCATCGGACATAATAGGAACGGATATAATAGAAGAGGACTTAAAATCGGGACGCAAAAATTTCAGGTTCATAAAAGGCCCTGTTTTTGCCAACATAATTCTGGCTGACGAGATAAACAGAACGCCCCCGAAAACGCAGTCCGCCCTTCTTGAAGCAATGCAGGAATATAAAGTGACCGCGGGCGGGAACGACTATGTTCTTGAACAGCCGTTTTTTGTGCTCGGAACGCAGAATCCCATCGAACAGGAAGGGACGTACCCTCTGCCCGAAGCGCAGCTCGACAGGTTTTTCTTTCAGATAAACATTTTTTATCCCAGCGAAGAAGAAGAAAAGAAAATTGCTCTCACGACCACGGCATTCCCCGATTACGACCTGAAAACGATTCTTACGAAAAAAGAAATTCTCGGGATACAGGATTTCGTAAGGAAAATACCCGTTCCCGACAATTCGCTTGAATACGCCGTAAAACTCGTAAAAATGACGCGCCTGCCGGACGGCGACCCCGATATCATAAAATGGATTTCGTGGGGCGCAGGGCCCAGGGCTTCGCAGGCGCTCGTTCTGGCTGCAAAAATAAAAGCGGCCCTGGACGGAAGATTTTCCGTTTCAAAAGAAGACATAAGAGACATTGTCTTCCCCGCCCTCAGACACCGCCTGGTCATAAATTTCAGCGCCGAAGCGGAGGGAATCACTGCGGACGATATAATACGGAAAATGCTGGAGAAAAATTTAAAATAATTAATGGAAACAACGGCAAAGAAAACAGGAAAAAAAGAAAAAAAAATCCTGAAAGTCATTTTAACGGTTCTCGGTGTTTACATTCTGATTAACCTGATTGTTTATACGGACGTTTATCTCCGGGCAAGGTCTTCGTATCTCAAGGGGGTTCAATATTTAGAATGGTTTGAAGAACCGCAGTTAAAAAAGAACTTCCTGGACAAGTGGCTGAAGGAACGGATACATAAGATTTCCGCCGGGGAAAAAAGCGAAAATGAAATCCTGAAAAAGGCCATTGAAATGCAGTATAAAATGCAGATGGAAGACAACGACGCGAAAAACGCTTATTTCTGGTTTCAGACAACCGTTGAGTGCTTTCAGCCCCCGCGCTCAAAATATGTGCGCCTGGCGGAAGAAAAAATGGCGCTCGCAAAAAAACTCTGGGACAATTCAGCGGCGGCGCAAGAATGATTCCTGACCTTCTCATAATTGCCATTTGTTTCTTTTTTATCTTTAAGTCCGCCGACATTCTCGTAAGCAGTTCAAGCCGTATTGCCGCGCATTACGGCATTCCACCGGTTTTCATAGGGCTCGTTCTCGTGGGCCTCGGCACCTCAGCCCCCGAGATATTCGTAACGGCAATCGCTTCCTATACGAAGCACCCCGGCGTCGTGATCGGAAACGCAACAGGGAGTATCGCATGCAACGCCGGTCTGGCGATGGCGGTTATCTTCTGGCTGTTAAAACCCGGCGAAGCACCGGCGGATATGAAGGCGCTGGGAAGCAGATTCTGTCTTGTAAACGGGCTGTTTCTCGCCGGCGGAGCGGCGGTAATGATGTTTTTCCTGCAGAACGGCGTCTCCCCGCTTAAGGGCCTGGCGCTGCTTGCCGTGGTCATTCTTTATTTGTTTGTCAATTCGCGCATCAGCAAAAAGTTTGCGGAGGTTCCCGCCCCCGAGGGAAAAATATGGGTGGTCCTTGTCAAATTATTCTGCGGCCTGGCTGCGCTGGTAATTGCTTCAAAATTTCTGGTCGTTTCCGCGACATCCTTTGCCGAAAAAATCGGAATCCCTGAAATCATAATAGGCATAACCCTGATTGCGGTGGGCACTTCCATCCCCGAAATCGCAACATCCATAAGCGCCACGAGGCAGGGAAAAATAGGGATTGCCGTCGGAGAACTCGTCGGCTCGCAGGCGCTTAACCTCTACCTGCTGCTCGGTCTGGCGTCGCTCATAAGACCCTTTGCGGTTGAAAATTCAAAGCATATCTTCGGATGGATGGCTTTTATTCTCGGAGAACTCATGCTTCTCATCTGGCTGAAAAAAATCCCGTCAAAACTGAAGGCGCTGATTGCGCTGTTTACGTACGCCGTTTATATCGCGTTTAATTTTAGGTTTTTAATGCCCGCCTGAAAAATATGTTTTAAAGGAGGCTCAATAATGCTATTGATGCTGATATCCGCCTGTTTCCTGTTAATGTTTCTGTGGCTGGATCTTCGGGTAAATGCCATAGAAAAAGTAAATAAAGACATACAATTCTCCATTCCGAAACTGCTGGATAAAATTTCCCAGTTGAGGAAACGCCTGGATGAAGCCGAAAAATTCTTGAATATAGAAAATTTCAAACCTGGCGAAAAAAAACTATAGAAAAAGGCGTTCCCTATTTTCTGTATTTGAATCCGGCTTTTGAGTTATAATTCACCATAATATGAAATTTTGTATCAAACCGTAAAAGCTCAGTAAACGGCGTGTCATTTCCCTCTGGAATCTGCCCTCTGCAATCCAAAGGATTGCGAGGACTTAGTCCCGGAAATTCTTTGAATTCCTCGGGGCGAGGGAATGACGCGAAGCGGCACAACCGAAGCGCTTCGTGCGCCGTGGCGCGCAATCTCGATATTGCCACGCTGTTCCCTCGTTTCACTCGGGACGCCCGCAATGACAAATACGGTGTTCACTGAATATTTACTTGACATACATATTACCATATTGTAATATGTTACTGAGAAAGCGAGGTGCGAATATGCGGAAAATAATGAAGATACTTGATGCATTATCTGAAGAAACAAGAATGAGGGTGTTTCTGCTTTTAATTAACGGGGATTTATGCGTATGTGAGCTGGTGAATATCCTTAATATGAAGCAGGCAAGGATATCGCATATAATGAAAAAACTGACCGACGCCGGACTTACAGACAGCAAAAGAAACGGTAAATGGATTGTTTATTCGGCAAAACCGGCGGCTTTAAAATCGGGTATTGTTAAAGGTTTGTTAGACGATATCAAGATATCTATGTCTGATTTGAAAAATCTGAGACAATGCAAGAAAGACAGAATAAGAGAGACCTGCGGCAAATGATATGAAAGAAAAACATAAATTTATATCTATACTTACCGTTTTCTTAATTGCTTATTACGCTCCATTTGAAGCATTAAAATTATCCGGTCCGGTATTTGAAGCTCTTATGATGCTCCAGGAATATGCCAGGCAGCATGTATTATTATGTCTTGTCCCGGCTTTTTTTATTGCCGGGGCAATATCCAATTTCGTAAGCCGGCAATCGGTGATAAAGTATTTCGGCGCAAAAGCAAATAAAGTCCTTTCGTATTCCGTCGCTTCTGTTTCAGGCGCGATTCTTGCGGTATGCTCATGCACGGTTCTTCCGCTTTTTGCGGGAATATACAAAAAAGGCGCGGGGATAGGCCCGGCAACTGCATTCCTGTATTCCGGACCCGCAATTAATGTGCTTGCGATTATCCTTACGGCAAGAGTTCTCGGATTACAACTTGGTATTGCAAGAGCAGCCGGCGCAATAATATTTTCAATTGTCATTGGTCTTTCCATGCATCTTATATTCCATAAAGATGAAAAAAACAGGCAAGACACAGGCAATTTTAATATGAGCATTGAAGATTCAAAAGACAAACCTCTCTGGCTTATGGCATTATATTTCGGCGTAATGATAGCAATACTTGTTTTTGCAAACTGGAGCAGAGATGAAAGCATAAAAATATGGCAGACCTTTTATAATATCAAATGGTACATAACCGGAGCATTCCTTTTGATTCTGGCCGGTGTATTATATAAATGGTTCGGTAAAGACGAACTAAAATCATGGACAGAATCTACCTGGGGATTCGCAAAACAGATACTGCCTCTTTTGTTCGGCGGCGTGCTTGTTGCGGGCTTGCTTCTGGGCCGTCCCGGACATCAGGCGCTGATACCCGAAAGCTGGATACAAAACCTTGTCGGCGGCAACAGTATATGGGCAAATTTATTCGCATCAGTATCGGGCGCTTTGATGTATTTTGCCACTTTAACGGAAGTCCCGATACTGCAGGGCTTGATAGGCGCCGGCATGGGGAAAGGCCCTGCCCTTGCGCTTCTTCTTGCCGGACCCGCTTTAAGTTTACCGAATATGCTTGTTATAAGGAGTGTAATCGGCACGAAAAAAACGCTGGTTTATATTTTTCTTGTCGTAATAATGGCGGCAATCAGCGGAATTGTTTACGGAAATTTATTCGGTTGAGGAGGAAAATCATGAAAATTGAGATACTCGGAACGGGCTGCCCGAAGTGTAAAAAACTCACACAGAATGCAGAGGAAGCGGTAAAAGAGCTTGGCATCGATGCAGAAATTATCAAAGTAACAAAGATAAACGAAATAATGAAATACGGCGTAATGCTTACTCCCGCTCTTGTGGTTAACGGCGAAGTAAAAGAGTCCGGAAAACTCCTGAGTAAAGAAGAGATAAAAAGCATCATCTCATGAATAAAAAATTAGTATTAATTTTAATGATTATTTCGATTGGCGCATGCAGGATTCCTGAAAATAATTCCAGGGAAAAAACAAAATCGGGGAAAAAAGAGCAGAGTACTGACAGGCAGGAAATTACAAGTGGTAATAAAAGCCAAATAATTAAAAGTACCACATCAGCCGTTTCAGAAACAAGTAAGGAAGAAATCAAAGTAACTTTTATTGAACTCGGTTCGGTCGGATGTATTCCCTGCAAGATGATGCAGCCTATAATGGCTGAAATAGAAAAAGAGTACGCGGGTCAGGTGAAAGTTATTTTTTACGATGTGTGGAAACCCTCAGGAAGGCCTTACGCGCAGAAATATGGTATAAAGGCGATTCCGACACAGGTTTTTCTCGACAAAAACGGGAATGAATATTACAGGCACACGGGTTATTTTCCCAAAGAAGAACTGGTTAAAATTTTGAAAATGCAGGGCGTAAACTAATGCTGCGAACACTCTTTGAATGGCTTTCAAAATCTCTTTATGCTGCGCCTTTTATCGCACTCCTTGCGTCTTTTTTATGGGGGATATTGAGCATAATATTGAGTCCCTGCCATCTGGCCAGTATCCCTCTTATCGTCGGGTTTATAAACGGACAGGGAAAGATTTCAACGAAGCGCGCTTTCCTTATATCTTTGCTTTTTTCATCCGGCATACTGGTTACAATTGCCGTAATCGGCGTTATAACCGGCTTGCTTGGAAGAATGCTCGGAGATATCGGCAGGTTCGGCAATTATTTCGTCGCTGTAATCTTCTTTATTATCGGGCTTCACCTGCTGGAGATAATACCGCTCCCTTTCCTCGGGAAAGCAAACCAGCCCGGTTTCAAGAAAAAAGGTTTTGGGGCGGCTTTTCTTATGGGTTTGCTTTTCGGCGTTGCTTTAGGCCCCTGCACATTCGCTTATATGGCGCCCATGCTGGGTGTGGTTTATACGGTCGCGGCAAAAAATATTTTATTTGCGGGAGCCCTGATATTATCATACGCGGCCGGACACTGCTCGATAATCATTTTTGCGGGAACATTTACCGAAGTGGTACAGCATTATCTGGACTGGAACGAAAAATCAAGAGGCGCAATAATTCTTAAAAAACTGTGCGGAATTCTGGTTATCCTGGGTGGAATATATTTAATTTACAGTTGCGTATAGGGAGGTTCAAATATGAGTAACGAAAAAAGAGGAATAAGTTTTTTTGAAAAGTATCTTACGGTCTGGGTGCTTTTGTGTATTGCCGGCGGAATAGTTTTAGGCAAGATGCTGCCCGGTATGGCAAAATTTCTCGACGGTCTTGCAATATATGTCGGTGAGGCTCCCGTCGTTTCCATTCCCATTGCGATTTGTCTTTTTTTTATGATGTATCCTATTATGGTGAAAATAGATTTTGCGGAAGTAGTCCAGGCCGGCAAAACACCGAAACCTGTTTTGCTTACTCTTTTTGCAAACTGGGCTATCAAACCGTTTACGATGTATGCGATTGCTGTTTTCTTTTTAGGGTTTGTTTTTAAGAAATTTATCGGCGCCGATGCAACAGATATTGTGAAACTTCCGCCCGGGGCGGCGGACTGGGCAGCCGGTTCGATTCACGGAGCCGGTACGGTTATAATGCAGAACGGTATGAAAATGCTCGAAATACCGTTATGGAGAAGTTATCTCGCCGGATGTATTCTGCTCGGAATAGCGCCCTGTACCGCTATGGTTTTGGTATGGGGTTATCTTGCTAAAGGCAATGACGGACATACCTTAGTAATGGTTGCAATAAATTCGCTGACGATGCTGCTGCTGTACGGTGTTCTTGGAGGATTTCTTCTCGGCGTCGGAAGACTCCCTGTTCCCTGGCAGGCATTATTGTTATCAATAGCCATATATGTTGCTCTCCCGCTGGTAGCAGGATATTTTTCAAGAAGAATGCTTATAAAATCAAAGGGAGAGGAATGGTTTAAAGAAAAATTCTTACATCTATTGACCCCTGTTTCAATATCCGCTCTATTGATAACGCTGGTTCTGCTGTTCTCATTTAAAGGCGATATCATCCTTTCAAAACCTTTGACAATTCTCTGGATAGCGATTCCGCTATTCATACAGACCAACCTGATATTCTGGATAACGTACGGACTGGCGAAAATACTTAAGTTTAATTATGAGGACGCTGCGCCTTCGGCCATGATTGGAGCAAGCAACCATTTTGAAGTAGCCATAGCAACAGCGACAATGCTTTTCGGATTATCTTCAGGAGCGGCTCTTGCGACAGTCGTAGGTGTTTTAATAGAAGTCCCTGTAATGCTGATGCTTGTAAGAATTTGCGTGAACACACGCAATTGGTTTGCATGATACAATTCTATTCCGCGGCAATAGCAGCCTACCTTTATTGCCATCTCCCTGTAATCCTTTGCCTGCTTTGGCTTTTCCTTTTTGTGTTCAGTGTCATTGCAGCCAAGTAAACTTCGAATTTGTCATAAAGAGCGCAAATTACTATAATTTAGCCGGTGAAAGTAAAAAAACGCTTAATTTAAGTATGGATAAATTCTTGTTGTGTTTCATTCCTTTATTTGTCGCAGTGGATACTCCCGGTATTTTACCAATGTTTATCACGCTTACCGAAGGTTTAAAAAAACGGCAGGTTAGAAGGATAATAGTACAGTCAATAATTACGGCGGCTGTTGTGTCTGTTCTTTTTGTATTTTTCGGAAAAACTCTGCTGGAAGTGCTCAATATAACAGTATATGATTTTATGATAGCCGGAGGTATGCTGTTATTCATAATTTCCGTCAGCGACATTCTCTCATACGAGAAGAAGCAGAGGCATATAGATGCTGACAGCCTCGGGGCGGTGCCTATCGGAGTTCCTCTCATAGTAGGCCCGGCAGTGCTGACAACGAGCCTTATTCTTGTAAATGAATACGGCAGCTATTTAACGGTTGTATCATTAGTTTTAAATATTCTCATTGCCGGCCTTGTTTTCTTTTTGTCCGACAATATATATAAACTGTTAGGCCGGGCCGGTTCAAAAACTCTTTCCAAAATTGCCAATCTGCTTCTTGCCGCTATCGCTGTGATGATAATCCGCAAAGGAATAGCGGGGATGTTACAGTAATTATTATTCGATAATGAACGTTCTTTCTGCAATTATATTTATTGCCGGTTTTATACTGTTAATAAAGGGCGCTGATTTTTTAGTAGATGGCGCGTCCATCACAGCCAGGAAATTCGGCATATCGGATATGGTTATCGGATTATCAATAGTCGCGTTCGGCACATCAGCCCCTGAACTGTTTGTAAATATTTTTGCCAGCATGCAGGGAAATTCTCAGATAACCATAGGGAATATTATGGGAAGCAATATTTTTAATGCCTTCTTTATTCTTGGAATTTCAGCGGTGATATTTCCTTTGAAAGTCGCAAAAAATACCGTGCGGAAAGAAATACCCTTTAATCTGTTATCAGGAATCATTCTGTTTATTCTCGCAGCGGATATAACGAGATTGAAATTGAATCGGGGTATAATCAGCAGGAGTGACGGCGTTGTTCTTTTAATTTTATTCTGCGCATTTTTATATTACTTATTAATATCCGCCAGAAAACAGCAGGGCGCCATTCCCGCAGATTATGACAAAAAAGGCAGCGGCGCGTTAAGAATAATAATTTTAATCACCGGAGGCCTGGTATTGCTGAATGTCGGAGCAAAATGGGTTGTAGATGGCGCAGTTAAAATAGCTGAACTGTTTAAGGTAGACAGAAGAATTATAGGCCTTACGATTGTCGCAGCAGGCACATCGCTTCCTGAACTTGCGACGTCTGCGGTGGCTGCATTTAAGAAGCGCCCCGACATAGCGGTCGGGAATATTATTGGTTCCAACATCTTTAATATTCTTTTTATAATGGGTATCAGCTCAATTATAAGCCCGCTGGAATTTATTGCAGTTAATTTTTTTGATTTAACCGTTGTAATCTTCTCGAGTATATTGATATTCATCACCATGTTTACCGGAGGCAAAAGAATGCTTGACAGGTGGGAAGGAATCGGGTTTGTTGTTTTATACATAACTTATTTATGTTTTATTTTGTAGGTTTATAGATTCACAAGTATAATAAAGTTTGATTCATGGCGGAGAGGAGTCTTTAAAAAATGGAAAAAAATTTTAATACGAGGCAAATGAAAAAAATAGTTAAGCCAGTATCACTTATTTTGAGCTTAATAATATTTGCATCTATAACAAGTATTTCAGCGAGACAATATATTTTTTTGGATGAACTTGATGAATTGCTGAGAAACCGAATCGAATCAGCTATGTACTCCGGCGTTATAAAGATAGGAAATGAAGTTATATATTCCCGGAAAGCGCTTCCGCAGTTTTATGAAAAATGCGCATACATGCCTGCCTGGATTGAAGGTGACGGGAGGTTGTCAAAGAATGCGTCCGAGCTGATAAAAGCTGTAAAAGATTCATATATGGAAGGCCTGAATCCCGGTGATTATCATATTGAGAAAATAGAGTTATTAACTAAGTACATTACCGGGGAGAAACATGGAACAAATCTGCCCAAAGTCCTTGTAGAGATTGATATTCTTCTGACAGATGTTTTTCTTATTTACGGCTCGCATCTTCTTGCGGGAAAAGTGAATCCCGAGACAATTGACTCTGAATGGATAGCTGTTAGAAGAGAGCAGGATCTGACGGAAGTTCTTCAGAAAGCATTAAAGGAAAACAACATAGAAAAAAGCCTTGCGGGACTTCTGCCTGAACATGCGGGATATTTTACGTTAAGAGAAGCTCTTTCAAAGTACAGGAGCATTTCGGAAAAAGGCGGGTGGCAAAAGATACCTGCCGGCAAAGTCATTAAACAGGGCGACATTGATTCAAGGATTCCTGTTATATGCGAGCGTTTAAGCGCTTCCGGTGATCTCAAAGGTATAAGAGAGGATATTGACTTATTTGACGAAGCCATTAAACAGTCGGTTGAGAAATTTCAGGAACGTCACGGCCTTGAAATAACAGGTAAAATAGATGATGCTGCAATTAAAGCAATGAATGTCAGTGTTACGGAAAGAATAAGGCAGATTGAAGTAAACCTTGAGAGGTGGAGATGGCTGCCGCAGAACCTTGGCGGAAAATATGTGCTTGTAAATATAGCCGGCTTTGAACTTGACGTTATTGATGATAAGAAAAAGATTATGAATATGCGCATAATCGTCGGCAGGGATTACAGGCGGACACCTGTCTTCAGCGATCAGATAACGTATCTGGTTTTTAATCCTTACTGGCATGTTCCGCAGAATATAGCTGTTCAGGACATAATACAGAAAGCGCTTACTGACCCGGAATACCTTTCAAAACAGAAGATAAGAGTTTTTCAGGGGCGGGGAAGCGAAGCAAGAGAAATAGATCCGCACACTGTTGAATGGGATAAGTTGAACGAGAATAATTTCCCGTACCGGCTCAGACAGGATCCGGGGCCCCATAATGCATTGGGAAAAGTTAAGTTTATGTTCCCTAATAAATTTAATGTCTATCTTCATGATACGTCTGCGCCCGAATTGTTTGAAAAAAATATACGCACTTTCAGTTCGGGCTGTATACGTATAGAGAAAGCTCTTGAACTTGCTGAATATCTTCTTAACTGGTCAGGAAAGGAAATTAAAGAAGCTCTCAATCCGGGCGCGGGAAAAACAGTGAAACTTAAAAATCCGGTACCCGTGCATATACTCTACTGGACAGCGTGGTCGGATGATAACGGAAAAATTAATTTCAGAGAAGATATATATAAAAGGGACTTGAAATTGTATACTGCGCTGAAAGAGAAATATGAGGAATCAAAATGAACAGGAAAATATTTTTAAAAAAACTGTTATATCCCGGCATAAGCGCATTATTAGTATGTTTCTTTATAACATGTCATCTAAAAGCGGAAATCAATAACCCTTCTCCGGGATTCAGCTTAGAGTTTAAAAAGGAGACCTGTCCGTATGATATTGCGGGGGTATTTGTCATGCCCGGCGAGGATATAAAATTTAAAGCTGTCAGCAAAGAACAAACTTTACAAAAATATTCCGTTAAGGCTTCCACGGGGCATATTAAAAGCATATCCGGGAATGAGTGGGAATGGAAAGCCCCGAGAGCCAAGGGACTATATAAAATCGAAATTACGGATATCAAAAAAAATACCGCTATAACAATGAACGTATTTGTCAAGGTGCCCCGCGCGGAAAAGAAAGGCGAATATCTTAACGGGTACAGGATAGGATACTACGAAAAAATTGCGTTAAAAAAGCTGGCAATATACAAAATACCCGAAGGGTTCATTGAAGTGACAAAAGATAATGAGGACACGCTTATATCGCCGCATTTAAAACTGAAACAGTTTGTATGCAAACAGAAAAGCGGTTACCCCAAATATGTTGTAATAAAAGAGCGGCTGATATTCAAACTGGAGCTGCTGTTGGAAAAACTGAATGAGAAGGGATACAAAACAGACACGATTCAGATAATGAGCGGTTACAGAACGCCTTACTACAATAAAGCGATAGGCAATGTTAAATACAGCAGGCATCTGTACGGAGGGGCAGCCGATATTTTTGTTGACGAGAATCCCAAAGACGGCAGGATGGACGACCTTAATAAAGACGGGAAGATAGATTATCACGACGCAATTATTATTTATGATATAATTGATTCAATGTACGGCAAGGAGTGGTATAAAGTCTTTCACGGCGGACTCGGGTGGTATAAGAAGACAAAGAAGCACGGCCCGTTTGTACACGTTGACGTCAGGGGATTCAGGGCAAGATGGGGAGATTAATAAGGAAATACAATGATGCGTAAAAATAACAGGTGTGTCGTCTTAGTCGCGGTGTTGATGAGTTTTGTTTGTGTCCGTTACGGTTTTTGTTCGGAAATGACGCTTGATGGGCTTGTCATGATGATGGAGGATAAAAACAGCAGTTTCGAGAAAGAAGTAAACGATATAGTGATGCATCTTACATCGCAGGAACTTATGCCTGACGGGTTAAAAGCCACAAGCAGGATAAAATTCATGCGTAAAGGAAATAAGACAAAAGAAATCGTAACAACGGAATTTAAAGAATATTCCGGAAGCAAAGAAAAGCCCTTTAAATTAACAAGCATGGCAATTGACGACGGTGAAAGCAGATGGATTTTTGAGCCGTCGATATTCAGGTGGATTCCGACATTCGAAGATGATGTTTATATAGTTGACATAATTGACCTTATGAAGTGGCACAATGATTTGACGGAAAAAACAAAGTTTGTAGGACAGGAGATGATTGATGATATACCTGCATATCTTGTCGATATACCCGGAGAGGACGGAGATTATACGAAAATATGGGTTGATAAACAGCGGATGGTTGTTCTGAAAGTTGAATACAGGGATAATGAAGGCAATGTAACAGCAGAAATATTTTCCGATATCAGAAAGGTTAAGAAGAAGTGGGATTTGCCGTTCAGGGTTGAGACCAAAAAGAACGGTGAACTGATGCAGACACTTTTGGTGGACTCAGTCAAAATTAATACGGGGCTTTCCGACAGAATTTTTATACCTCCCAAAGGCACTATATGGGAAGAGGAACGGGCGGTAATATACAGGGATATGCCCCCCGAAGATAAAATGACCGATGAACTGCGCGAGAATGTAATTATTTATCCTGAAAGTGAAATTACCAAGGTAATCGACGGCCGGGAAAAAGGACTCGCATTGATAGTGAAGTTCAGGGCAAATGTTAAATACAAAAAGTTGTATAAATTCTTTGAAAAAGGTCTGGAATCCGACGGCTGGCAGATTACCGACAGTTTTATAGCGAAGTACAGAAAAAGCGGGGTGCTGTCGTGGATATCTGCGGAAAGGGATGGAGTGTCGGTTGAGGTCACGATTGCAGGCGCTGATAAAAAAAGAGATTTTGTTCAGGGTGTAATAACATATTATAATTCGGATTATGAGAATAAAAAATAGAAACTTTCGTTGAGTATTCCAGCAACGAGATTTATCACGAATCTTTGCCCGTAGACGCGTATTCAGGCAGATACGCTGAAATCCAGGGCGAAAGGTTGACAGTCAAAGCAGAAACTCTTAAACGCCGCCGCCACATTTCTTACTTCTGTAAATTTGATATAATAGAATAACATGCGAAACAATGGTTCTATGGCAAAGCCTTTCCTGAAATGGGCAGGAGGAAAAACTCAGCTTTTAAATGAACTAGAAAAACGGTTACCACACAAAAATAGGAGTACAGGCATAATTGAGCGATATATTGAGCCATTTGTAGGCGGTGGAGCATTATATTTTTACCTTGAAAGCATATATAAAATTAAAACAGCATATTTAATTGATAACAATCAAGATTTAATTTTAACATATAAGGTTGTACAAAAAGAACATAAAAAGTTAATAAGGGAACTTGAGCGGCTTCAAGAGATTTATCTCCAGAAGAGCTCGGTAGGCCGTCAAGAATATTATTATCAGATAAGAGACGAATATAATAAACAAAAAGACAAAATCAATTATAGCCGGTTTTCAGATATCTGGATTACAAGGGCGAGTTACCTAATATTGCTTAATAAAACCTGCTTTAATGGTTTATATCGCCTAAATAGGAAAGGAGAATTTAATGTTCCTCATGGCAGATATAAGAATCCCAAAATCTGCGATAGCAATAATATTGGCAATGTAAACAGGATTTTAGCTAAAACTCATATCGTTTGCGCGGATTTTTCAAAATGCAAAGATTACGCAAGGAAAGACACTCTCATTTATTTTGATCCCCCCTATCGCCCCCTCACCGCAACATCAAGTTTTACTACTTATACACCGGATGGTTTTTGCGATAAAGACCAAATCAGGTTAGCGAAACTTTGTAAAAATCTTTCTCAAAAAGGTGCTTTTGTTCTGCTCAGTAATTCAGACCCGACCAATGAAAATATAGACGATACCTTTTTCGATAAGATATATAGAAGTTTTAACATCAAGCGTGTATTGGCGAATCGCATGATTAATTGTAACGGAAATAAGAGAGGGCATATTCAAGAATTATTGATAGCTAATTATTAGAATATTGATGTGAAATATGATAAATAAAGGTAAGGGTGGAGCAAATACAAAAACTGGTCTAGTTTTTGAGGGAAAAACAGATTTAGCTACTTTTCTTAATGCACAGAAAAATTATCGTGTTACTAATGGGGTGGTTTATTTTCGTGGTGAATCTGTTGCACGTATATTTAAAAAACATCAGCTATATAAATTTATTGAGGAATACAAAATTGACTGGAGAAAGATTCTCTCAAAGAAGTTATTACCTGACGATTCAATATATGTAATTATTAAAAATACGCTTTATATTATTGAATGTAAATTTCAAAAAGTGGCTGGTTCCGTAGATGAGAAATTGCAAACCTGTGATTTTAAAAAGAAACAGTATCAAAAGCTTTTTTCTCGAGCCAATATCGAAGTGGAATATATATATCTTTTAAATGATTGGTTTAAAAAACCACAATACAAAGATGTTTTAGATTATATTATTAGTGTACGGTGTCAGTACTATTTCAATTATATACCGTTAGCAAAGTTAGGTTTACCAATCCCTAAATAGTATTTTTATTAAATGTCTAACTCCAAGATACAACCTGATAACTTTGAAATAGAGACTACAACAGTATGGTCATTTCCGAAAAGAGGGAATTGGGCAACGCATAATGGAAAATTCAGAGGCAATTTTGCTCCGCAGATACCGCGTAATTTAATTATACGATATTCAAAAGTGGGAGACTGGGTGCTTGATCCGATGGTAGGAAGTGGCACTACTCTTGTAGAATGTATATTAACGGGTCGGAATATTATAGGGCTGGATATAAATCCGGAAATTGTAAAAATTGCCAGAAGAGCAATGCATTTTAAAAGACCATATAATGTTGCTAAAACGAAATATAGTATCAGGGTTGGCGATTCAAGAAAAATAGCAGGAATAAAAGACGAATCAATAGATTTAATTATCACACATCCGCCATATGCGGATATTATCAAATATAGCGATAAGAAAATTGAAGGTGACCTATCTAATATTCATAACATTGATATGTTCTGCCTTGAGATGAAGAAAGTCGCTGCTGAATGTTATAGGGTTCTAAAACAAAAAAAATACTGCGGCATTTTAATTGGAGATACCCGCCGGCAAAAGTATTATCAGCCAATGGCTTACGGTGTAATGCAGGCTTTTATTGACTCAGGCTTTAAATTGAAAGAAGACATTATTAAACATCAATGGAACTGTAAAACTACTCCGTACTGGATGAAGATGTCCAAAATTTATAATTTTTTGCTGATAATGCACGAACATTTGTTTATTTTTGAGAAAAGCTGAATCAAAATGCCTGAAAAACAAGACAGTTTCAAACATTCAAGCAAAAAAGTCTACATCAAAACTTTCGGGTGTCAGATGAATTTTGCCGACAGCGGGATGATGAAGAACCTGCTTGCTGACAGCGGTTTTGAATTCACCGAAAAACCGGAAGAAGCAAACTTGATAATTTTCAATTCCTGCAGCGTCAGGGCACACGCCGAGAACCGTCTTTTTTCAAACATCGGGCTCTTTATGAAAAAATATCCTCAGGCGAAATTCATCCTTGCGGGATGCACCGCAAAAAGATTCGGTCAGAAAATTTTTAAAAGGTTCCCGCTTATAGCGGCGGTTATAGGCCCAACTGACGAACCGGCAATTTCCGAAATAGCGGGGGAAGTCCTTAACGGCGGGAGGGTTGCCGCCTTAGGCGAAAGTGAATATCCCGTGATTGCAAGAACCGGAGGCGTCAGCGAATTTGTCGTTATCCAGAGGGGCTGCAACAATTTCTGCTCGTACTGCGTGGTGCCTTACTTGAGAGGAGCGGAAAAATACAGACCTCCCGAAGACATACTGCGTGAGGCATCAAACCTTGCAGAAAAAGGCACAAAAGAAATTGTGTTACTGGGACAAAACGTAAATTCTTACAGGGGGGACAAAAACGTCCCTGATTTTCCTGCGCTGCTTCGGGAAATTTCAAAAATCAAAAACATTCGGAGGATAAGATTCCTTACCTCACACCCGAAGGACTTATCCGATAAGTTGATTGACGAAATTGCGGAAAACCCGAAGGTCGCGCGGCACATCCACCTGCCCGTCCAAAGCGGTTCCGACAAAATCCTCCGCCTTATGAACAGGGGTTACACAAAAGAGAATTACCTGAACATTATCCGGAAACTGAAGAAAAGAATTCCCGGCATCTCTTTGACCACAGACATTATCTGCGGATTCCCGACCGAAGAAGAGGGCGATTTTGAGCAGACCGTCTCGCTCGTTGAAGAAGCGGGTTTCGACGGCATTTACGTTTTTATGTACAGCCCGAGAACCGGAACCGGCGCTGCGAAAATGAAAGACGACGTGCCCGAAAACATAAAAAAGGAGCGGCAGCAGAAAATTCTTCTCCTCGCAAAGAACCTCTCCCTCAAAAGCGCGGAAAAATTCCGGGGACGGGAAATAAAAGTCCTTTTTGAAAGAGACGGTATTGGACATTCCTCCGAAAATTTTTTAGTATTTAAAGATGGCGCCGGCAAGGGCGGGTTCCTTGATTTAAGAATCAGGGATATCTTAAAATGGCGCCTGATAGCGTAAAACGGACGCCACCCTCCCACCACCCTGAAGAGGAAAAAGAAATTGGAGGTTATGATATGTCACAGATAAAATTACTTTTTGCTTTAGCCCTGCTCGTCGGCATCACCCTGCTTACGGTTTTTGCCCCCCCGAATATTTCCGAATTACCGCCGATGATGCTCGTTGTGGTATCGCTGTTCCTGGGAGCCGCTGTCTCAGCAGTCGTCGGAATAGCGGAAAACGTCGGGTTGCGGAAGAACATAAAAAAACAGAAAAAGGAAACAGAACTTCTACAGGAAAAAATACAGAAACTGCAGCTTCAAATACGAGAATTTGAAGAGCAGAAAGAAGAAAAACAAACAAAAGAAAACCCGCCTGACTACATTTAGCGCCGGGGGAATTTGAAATGCAGAACCTCACGCCCCTGATGGAACAGCACGAACGCCTGAAAAAACAATATCCCGACTGCATCATTTTTTTCCGTCTGGGCGACTTTTACGAGATGTTCGGCGAGGACGCAAAATACGCAGCATCCGTTCTTCAGATTGTTTTAACCCACAGAGGCAGCCAGCCGATGTGCGGCGTCCCGTTCCATTCGGCGGACAATTACCTGACGAAACTCGTCCGGTCGGGGAAAAAAGTCGCCGTCGTCGAGCAGATGGAAGAAGCGGGAAAAGACAAGAAACTCGTCAAAAGGAACGTCATAAGGATTATGACGCCGGGAACTCTGACCGGAGAAGAACTCTCCCCGAACACAAACAATTTTATTCTGAGCGTTTATCCCGGAGGGTCTTCCGGACAGGTTTTTAACTGCGTGATGGCCGACATCACGACAAGCGAACTTATTGCAAGGGTCGTGCCGGAAACAGATTTTCCGGGTTTCCTCAAAAGTTCCGAAAAAATAAGGGAGGTGATTTTCCCCGAGGGAAGCGAACCCGTACAATACCTGCCCGACGACGTCTTCAAAGTTCCGATGGAAAAGAGCTACTTCGACGAGTTCGCCGGGCGCGAGAAATTCAAGGAACTGTTCAAAGTAAGTTCCGCTCAGGGTTTTGAAATGGAAGACAGCGGCCTTCTGAGGGCGGCGGCGGCGCTGTTCGGTTACCTTGAAAGAGCCAAGATAGACGTTCTATCCTCCATCAGAAAAATTATCAGAATTCACGGAGGCGAAAACCTGTTTCTGGATTCTTCTTCAATACGGAATCTTGAACTCGTTGAAAATTCCGGCGGGGGAGACGCCAAAAACACTCTTTTCGCCGTCCTCGACAGAACAAAAACCCCGCAGGGCGGGCGGCTGTTAAAGAGGCGTTTGCTCAACCCGTCGGCAAAAATCGAAAAAATCAGACAGCGCCAGAAAGAAGTTACGGAGTTTCTTGAAAACTGTTCCTTAATGGACGAGGCGGGCCTGATCCTGACACGCATAAAGGATATTGAGCGGGCTTCCTCCAGAATATCAATTTCGGGATGGCACCCGCGCGATTTTCTGATTCTGCTCGAGTCGCTCCTCAGCGCGGAAATTCTCAAACAAAAACTTTCGGGCCCGGTTTTCCCGAAAATCAACGCCCTCCCGAAACTGCGGAAAATACTTGAAAATTCCCTTGAAAAAGATACGGACGGGTACATAAAAATCAAACAGCAGTTCAGCCCGAAACTGACCGAAATCGAACGGAAACTCGCCGTCCTTGAAAAATGGATAAAAACCCTTGAAGCCGGAGAAAGGAAAAGATTAAGCATCCCGAAACTGAAAGTCGGGTTCAACTCCGTTTTCGGATATTACATAGAAGTAAGCAAAGCCAGTATGCGAAAAGTCCCCGGGGAATACATCAGAAAGCAGACGCTCGTAAACTGCGAAAGATTCATAACGCACCGCCTGAAAGAAAAAGAAACCGAGATTTTGATTCTGAAAGAAGAGCTCCTGAACATACAGAAGGACGCATGGATGTTTCTCGCGGGTGAAGTAAAAAAATTTCTCGCTGAAATAAAAAATCTTTCCTATGCAATCGCTTCCGCGGACGTTTCGCTTTCGCTTGCCGAGACCGCAATCCGCGAAAACTACGTGATGCCGGATATTTCCGGCGGAGATGAACTCACGATAGAAAACGGCAGGCACCCCGTCGTCGAAAAGATGCAGACGCAGGTGTTTACCCCGAACAGCGTTTTTCTTAACAGGAAGGATAATCAGATTATGCTGATTACAGGGCCCAACATGGCAGGCAAATCAACATTCATAAGGCAGACCGCGCTGATTGTGATTCTGGCGCAGATGGGTTCGGCCGTCCCTGCCTCATCCGCGAAAATAGGCATTGCCGACAGAATTTTCACGAGAATCGGGTCGGGCGACAATCTCGCGCAGGGAAGTTCCACATTTATGGTAGAGATGGTGGATGCGGCAAACATTTTGAACAATTCGACGGAGAAATCGCTGATAATAATCGACGAACTCGGACGGGGGACTTCCACTTACGACGGTATTTCAATTGCGCAGGCGTGTCTCGAATATCTGGCAAAGGACAAACGGCATTCCAGATGTCTTTTCGCCACGCATTTTTTTGAACTCGTGGAACTGCAGGGAGAATTCAAGAACATCAAAAATTTCAACGCGACCGTGAAAGAGTGGCAGGGCAAACTCCACTTCCTACACAAAATAGAGCCGGGTCCCGCCGACCGCTCGTACGGAATACATGTGGCCCGCCTCGCAGGAATTCCCGAAGATGCGGTCAAAAGAGCGGGAGAGATTCTCGGAGAACTTGAAGCGGGGCAAACCGCCGCAAAGACCCGGGACGGGAGTCCTCAACTTACATTTTTTGAAAACCCTTACAAACAATCAAACGAGGTTCTGAAAAAAATCAAAGCGCTTAACCTTAACGAGACAATGCCGGTGGATGCCCTGAAGATACTGGACGAGATAAAGAAAGAACTTGAAGAGGAGAATAATTGAGAAAATTGACGGCGCTGTGGCTTGCGGCGATTTTTGTTTTTCTTATTATATTAGGCGTTAAACTCCGGCGGCCGGAGACTACATGGGGCATCGCCTCGAACCTGTGCATTGATTGCATGGGTCTTAAATCAAAAATAAAAAATTAAAAATGTTAAGCAGAGCGAAATCCACCTCCGGCGGAGAAAATGCAAAAAGAAAAATAACGCAGATAATATCTTTTTTACTGATAAACGGTAATTTAAAAACTATTTTCGGCTGGAAACTTTACGACGGCCCTCTTAAAAAAATCTGTGTCCCTGTGCTTAACTGCCACTCCTGCCCGTTTGCTCTCTCCGCATGTCCACTGGGGATGCTCCAGCAGTTTCTGTCCCTCGGTATAAAAAATGGCATGGCTGGTTTTCTGTATATTCTGGGTATGCTCGGAGTTCCAGCTGTTTTTCTCGGGCGTTTTTTCTGCGGCTGGGCGTGCCCTTTCGGTTTCATGCAGGACATTATCAATGTTAAAAAGATAACGGTATTTTTTCCCCGGGTTTTGAAGTGGATAAAGTATATTCTGCTGCTGGGTTTTGTTCTGATATTCCCGGTTGTATTCACAAACAGCTGGGGAATAGGAGCCCCGACTTTCTGCAAGTACATCTGTCCGGCAGGCACTCTGGAAGCGGGAATTTACGGGGCAGTTATTCTTAAAGCCACTCACACTCTGCTTGACGTGAAAGTTTTAATTCTGATAATGACGGTGGGGCTGGCGATTTTTGTGCGCCGTTTTTTCTGCAGGATTTGCCCGCTCGGATTTATACTCGGCCTGTTCAACAAAATATCTCTGCTTCAGATGCGTAAAAACGAAAAGTGCGATAACTGCGGGAACTGCGCGAAGGTCTGCCCGATGGGCATCGATATGCCGGGCAATCTGAATTCAATAAACTGCATAAGGTGCGCAAAATGCGTCCACGCCTGCCCTGAATATGTTCTAAAATTAAGTTTTCTTCCCGAAAAACCGGAGCGCCCTGCCCCGTAACGGAAATGTTCGCTTTCTCAACCTTAATGCTGGAGAATTTCGGAGACTCGGCTTTTTCGCACGCAGCAGACATCGTTACTGCAGGGGTAAAGAACATCGAACTCACCTGGAGTATCGGCCTTCCTCTGGACGATAAAAAAATGCTGCTGGACAGGTCGGGCGAAATACTGAAAACGGGCGTCAAAATAATTTCAATGCATACACCGCTCCGCGACGGGAACGGGAAAGACCTTGACATTTCCGCCGCCGACAACTGGGACAGGAAGTTTGCAATCAGGGAAATTCAAAAAAGCATGATAGCTTTCCGGCTGGCAGCGCCTGAACACGGAGAGAAAACCGTAATACACTGCGGCAGAAAATGCGATTATACCGGCAGAAAATCCCGGCTTGAAAAATCAATTGAATCCCTGAAAGAAATTCTTGATTTTAACCGGGATTTCGGATACGAAATTTGTCTTGAAAACACTCTCCCCGGAGACGTCGGATGCTTCCTTGAGGACTTACTGCTCGTAAAAGAAAAACTGAACAGTGAAAAAATCAAATTCTGCTTTGACACCGGTCATTATAATATCGGCAGAAAACAGGATGATATTCTAACGGAAATGACCCGGGACATTTCGGAAATGCACATCCACGACAACAACGGGAAAAATGACGAACACTTCGCCCCGGGAGACGGGAACATCGTCTGGAAAGACCTCTTTTCAAAAATTTCCGGATGGAGCGGAACGCCTGTTTTTGAGTTAATGGAATCCGCCCCGTACGGAATAGAAAAGTGCATAAAATTTGCGCGGGAATCCGGTTTGCTCCCCGCTGAGCCGCTTGAATAGAACCTGAAATCTTTCTTTCTCTTTAATTTTTGCTTTGTATATTTACCATCAAGCAAAAAATATCCCAATTTTTCTACTCACGCTCCAAGATAGATAGCTTTTTCAGTACAATTTTATACTTGTAGGTTTCAACAGAAAGAGTTTTTTTAATAAGTCACTAAAGCATTATATCCGCCGGAGCCTCGGCGAAGGAGGGGCAAGGACTGGGGTTATTCACCTAAATATCAAGTCCTTTTGCAGAAGATAATTCAATATCTAATATTTTCTTAAGACTTTCTTTCCATCTAATTTTTGAATTATTTTTTAAATGCGAATACCATAATTTAACTTTAGATTCAGAATAGTAATCTAGTAATTGAGTTGCCTTTAAGATTGTATTTCTATCTCTATACCCGTTTAATTTTAAACGGCGCAAAAAATAATTAGGTTTCCCTATCCAAATAGAGTCTGTTATAAACGGTAATACTTTTTTTACAAGCAAAGTTGGGCTTTTATCAAGCAAGGGCTCACAAGACACACTTGTTTTAAATCCTTTTTTGTATGCCAACTGAAGGGATTTGAATCTTTCGGAAAAGCTAGGAGCTCCGGGCTCCCAAAATTTTAAAATACGTGTACTAATAGAACCAATTGTAAATCTAAATAAAATTTGTTTTTTGTAATCTTTAAATTCTTTACAAATTGTGGAGATACACATGAGGTGAGGTTTTGTTACTATTAAGACTTTATTGTTTTCAACCACTATGTTTTGTAAAAATTTTATTGCTTCATCCAAGTTATCTGGATGAATATCATGAGAAGAAGGAAACATTATTGTCCCTGATACCTTTTTGAATTTTTTATTAAGGTTATTTTCTTTTACAATTGCATTTTTCCAATTATCTGGAGTTCTTCGGCCAAAACGAATCGCCATTTCTTTACTGTAACAGTACTTGCAATCATGCTGGCAGCCATCAATAAAATTTGCATTTTGGCACGCCCATTCATATGTCCCAAAAATGTGTGGGTTATCCCTTAGGCTATTGTTGCTCGGTTTTGTTGATAACAATGTTTCCATTTATATTTTAGTATAGCTTTTAAATATGTCCTTTACAATTCTCCCGGCAACTTGTTCTTGGGATGCAAAAAACAAGTAATATATTATTGAACCCGTACTGTTTTTCATAGCAATTGGTTGTGGAACAATTTTAAAGCCCGCAACCTTTATCAAACGTTCTCTAAATTTTTCAGCTAAGTTTTTATTATTAATTTTCTCTTTTAGTTCCTCAAATAAATATCCATTATTTGAATACGCAACTTCTTTCCAGGTTTCATCTCCCCAAAACCTTGTCATCCTTAATGCCTGCTCAGCCGTAACTTTGTCAGGATTTTTTTTGAGAGCGTTCATATTTATATCCATTACGGGGAAGTTCAAAAATATTTCTATGGATTTCATCTCACCGGCTGTTTTAATAACTTGCCAATCAAGATGTAATCCATATGGATCTAGTAAACATAATCCTCTACAATACTCACTATATTTTATGCGTGGAAATACTTCCTCTAAAAGTTTTTTGTTGCAATCCCCACAATAAACATAAACGTTTTTTTTCTCTTTACTTAATTTTCTTAATAATTCCACTTTCTCTTTGTTCGTATCAATAAAATGGTATTCTTTGAAAGGTATTTTAACATTCAAGGCATTGAGCGGACTGCCCGGAACTCTGTCCCCTGTTTCTTTTGAAATGTGTTCTCCCGCTCCTGCGAAAGCATCAACATAAATATTTTTAAATCTTGAGCCTACAATTTTTACATATGCTTCTGAATACTTTTTTAATATCTCTAATTTATCCTCCGACCAATTACCAATAATATCAAGTTTGGCTTCTTTCATTGTCTTAAACCCCTCTTATTACTGTAACACCCCTATAACACCCCAGACTTTGACATTTTGACATGAATAATTATACCAAATGACAGCTCAATTCACAGCATAAATGTGTATACATCTGTTCAAAACTGCAAGTATATTTGGGATTTTGAAATGCTACCATTCTTACAAGTTGAAGGGGTTGCAAAATTTAATATCTTTGAGAAATTCCGGTAACTATTGCAAACATTTCTTCTCGCCGAATAACCCGCCGCTATCCCCCTCACCTCAATCCTTCCGCCTCAGGCGGAAGGAAACCAAGAATATGTAGTAAGTGGAACTTTACTTTTGCAGTCCTCAATAATTTGATTTTTAGTAGATAGCGCGGGATATTATCTCCGGGGTCTCTCATTAAGTTCTTTAAAATCCGCTTTTTTCTTAAGGTTTTCCCTCTTGTCGTATAATTTCCTGCCCTTGACCAGAGCAATTTCAAGTTTCACAAAACCCTTCTTAAAGTACAAACTCAGCGGAATGGCCGTCAATTTTTTTTCCTGCGTTTTATAGAAAAATCTCGCAATCTCTTTTTTATGGAGCAGAAGGCGGCGGAGCCTCAAAGGGTCCGCTTTTTCTAACGTCGAATGGACGTAAGGGCTTATGTACATCCCAACGACTTCCGCCTGATTTTCATTGAACTTGACATAAGCGCCCTTCAAATTGGCGGCGCCGTCCCTTATCGACTTCACCTCGCTCCCTTGCAGCGCAATCCCCGCCTCTATTTTTTCAATGATAGCGTAATCGTGGAACGCCTTCCTGTTTAATATTTTTATTGACTTCGGCTTCATTTTGATTTATTATACTAAATACGCCGTAACGACAGAAGCCGGAGTGGCGGAATTGGCAGACGCGCTGCGTTCAGGGCGCAGTGGGCATTAGCCTGTGTGGGTTCAAATCCCTCCTCCGGCAAACTCTAAATTTTTCACAGGGGATTTGAAGCCGACCCGAGCGCCACTGGTCCGAGCGAGGGCGGCCGGCTTCGGATGAGGAGCGGCAGCGACGAGGGAGAAGAAATCCCTCCTCCGGCAAATCTTAAATTCTTCACAGGGGATTTGAAGCCGACCCCTGCCTGCCGGCAGGCAAGGCGAGCGCTCCCGAGTCGAGCGAGGGCGGCCGGCTTCGGATGAGGAGCGGCAGCAACGAGGGAGAAGAAATCCCTCCTCCGGCAAACTCTAAATTCTTAATGGTGTCCCATAATTGTGCAAGTCGTAGCGGAATTGTAGAAAAGAAAAAGCAGGGCGTCCCCTTTTTTTCTATAAACTGAACTTCCCGGGAAAATCCGTAAAAATTCCTCCGGCTCCGATGGAAACCATTTTCCTGAACGTATTCTCGTCATTCGCCGTCCAGACATTAAGTCCGAAGGCTTTTTCGCGAAGAATTTCCGCAAGAGTTCCCGTCGCGAAAAGACATTCGACTCCGGCGGCGGAAGCGCCCGTTTCGCCGAGTATTCTGAGAATTTTATCCGGGGCCGCTGCGCCTTTGAAATTAAGAGCACAACGGCGGGCAGGGAATTTTTTTTTAAGTTTTTTAACGGCGGACGGCAGAAAAGAGCAGAACTGAAACTCAGGGAAAAGAGGTCTCGCCCTGATAATATCACAGAGAACTTCCGAAGTTTCCTCCGCAAGGTTGTCATTTTCCGCTTTTATTTCGATAACGAGAATCTTTCCGTAATTTTTTACAAGGTTTGCGACTTCGGAAATTTCCGGGATTTTTTCTCCGCCGCCTGCATTTAATTTTTTCAATTCTTCAAGCCCGTAATCTGAAACCCTTCCCTTCCCGTTTGTTGTCCTTTCAAGAGCGCTGTCGTGAAATGCGACAAGTTTTCCGTCTTTTGTCAGGCGTATATCGCATTCAACGGCGGCGGCAGGAGATTCAAGTCCGAGGCGGAAAGATTTAAGCGTGTTTTCGGGGGCAATGCCCGCAGCGCCGCGGTGTCCTATAACAAACTGTCCCCCGGCAGAATTCACAAATTTTATTTTTCTCCGCTGATGCGTTTCTGCGCCGCAAGCAGTATCGTCTCAAGCATATTGTTATAAGACATTCCGGCGAGATTAGCCATCTTCGCCAGATGGCCGTCCCAGCACCATCCGGGATTGGGATTGGCCTCAAGAAGTTTCGGAACGCCTTCCGAATTAAGCCGCCAGTCAAACCGGGCATAATCCCGGCATTCAAGCCGCTCAAAAAGTCCGACACACCACTCTTCAATCGACTTTTTCGTTTCTTCGGGAATATCCGCAGGTACGGATTTCAGCACCGCATAGGGAGAATCCGGCCGCCATTTCGCCTCATAGCCGCATATTTTAGGAAGTCCGTCGGGAAGTTCGGAATAATCCTCTTCAATTATGGGCAGTATCGTGTAAGATTCGGGGGGATTTCCTATTATTCCCACGGTTAAATCACTTCCCGTCAGAAATTCTTCGACAAGAATCGGTTTATCATATCCGAATTTTTCTCTCATTTCCGAAATGGCGCTTATAAGTTCGTCCAGATTGTTTGCGACGCTTTTTTGCGTTATGCCGAAACTTGAATCGCCCAAATTGGGTTTTACTATTACGGGAAAACTGATTGAAATTTCATAAATGCTGTCTTCAGGTTTTATAAAAAAGGCCTGAGGCACGGGGATGGACATTTCCTTCGCTATTCCTCTGACAAGCGATTTGTCGTAGCAATAGGCGAGGCACTGAGGCCCCGCTCCCGTGTAGGGAATTCCGATTTCCTCAAGAAGAGCCGGAATATGAAGTTCCTTCCTCGCATCGTTCATAAAACCCTCGTCGCACAAATTGAAAACAAAATCGGTCTTTCCCTTCAATTTTGTGAGGTCGTAAATCAATTTATTATGATTTACCAAATATCCGAACCTGTATTTCTTCAGTTCATTCAGCGCCGATTTTAGCCGGTCAATCGTATACAAATCGTCATCGTCAAAAACCTGGCTCGGCTTTATTACATCCGGCCTTGAAGGGTCTCCTAATATCACGCTGATTGATGCGGCCGTCGTCTTCTTTTTTTTAACGGGAGTCCATTCTTTCTGCACGGCGGCGGTGTATATCAGCCGCTGTTCCATCATGCCGAGGTCCTGATTCCTTTTTGAATCCACGCTTATTTCACTGTGAAAAAACGTATCGTAAAACCCGGCGCCCTCAAGAAGTTTTTTCAACATCTGGTGGGAATAAAGCCTTTCGGCGTAGAATTGGTCGGCTATAACGCCCTTTTCCGCATCGGTGATTATTTCCCTGGATATAAGCCGCGTTCGGTCGACGGAAAGAGCCCTTTCGCGGCAGACGAAATATTTTTTTCCTACCCATTCCCACGACCTCGGATTAAATTTTTTCCTGAGATACTCACCGTCGGAAACGTCTATAAGAATTTTTCCGCGCGGTTTGAGAACTCTGAAAACTTCCTTCAAAACCCTTAAATCGTCCTGGGACGTTTCAAAGTATCCGAAGCTGTTTCCCAAAATCATAACAATATCAAAATTGTCCGCCGGATACGGAAGTTTCCTCGCATCGCCCTCCCTGAACTTCACGTTCAGTCCTTCTTTTTTTATTATCGCTCTCGCTTTCTGTATGAGATAGTGCGACCTGTCAAGACCCTCTATAAACTTGAATCCGTGCCGGGCGAACTCCAGCGTGTGCCGTCCCTGACCGCAGCACAAATCAAGAACAGCCGAATCGGGAAGCGGCTTTAAAATATCAAGGAAAATGTCCACTTCATGCCGCGTTATATCATCGTCATTGATGACATCGCCGTCTGTTTTAAGATAAAGAGGGGTAAAAATTTCCCGCCACCACTCCTTGCGGACATGGTCCTCGGGATTTGCCACAGGGCCCAGCACGACGGGGCGCCGGGTGTTCTTTGTTTTTTTCTCAATATTTTCTATTATTTTGTTCTCCCTTAAAAAATCAAGCTCAGGTTCTTTCTGTAGTGAAAAAGTCAAAGGTTTCACTTTTTTCATAAATTTGTTTCTGCGGGATTTTACATAATGCTCAAATTAAAAACAAGCGGACGCGTTGAATCATCTAAAATCTGACCGAAGGCCAAGCCGTTAAATCTTTTGCAAGCGGAAATAGTATTCGGTAAAATTATTGGAATAGTTTGACTGGCATCATAATTGCGGAGTCGAATGGCTTGAATTACTTCCCGTAATTTTGAATAAAAGGACTATTTTCCGAAGTCAACCACCCTTAGCACCACCAAAAAACCATCCGCCTGAGGCGGATTAAGCCGTGGTGCGGAATTTATTCTTTTTCTTACCAGGTACGCCGTCCGCCGCCGCCTCCGCCGCCGCCGCGAGAACCGCCGCCGCGAGAACCACCTCTACCGCCGCCATTACGATCTTCGCGGGGTTTGGCTTCATTTACTTTAATGGCTCTTCCATTCAGTTCTTTACCGTTTAAGCCGGATATGGCAGCAATGCCTTCGGATTTTTCGGGCATTTCCACAAATCCGAATCCTCTGGGCTCTCCTGTATACCTGTCCTTTAAGACAGCAACAGACGAAACCTGCCCAAATGCTTCAAACGCTTCCTTCAGACCCTGCTCAGATGTTTCTTTTGACAAATTCCCTACATAGATATTCATCTTACCCTCCTGTTTTCTATAAAGTGAACCATTACGGATATATCATACGGAAACAAAAGATAGATGTCAAGAAAGACTTCCATAAAATTTCCACTTTACTTTGGTAAGGATAGAACTTAAATATGGGTTTGTCAACACCATTTGTTTTATTCCCGGAATGCCGTTTGAAAAAAAATATTTTAAAGACAACCTCCCCCTGCAGAAACTGTCCGAAGGACTCATATTTCAACTGTTCCCTATCAATGGTCATTATTCCGGAGATTTTTGCGCTTTAAGCAGGCCGCAGGCGGCGCTTATATCCCGGCCGCGGGGCCTTCTGACGGTGAAAAACACGCCTTTATCTTTTATGACGGCGGTAAAAACGCTAATTTCCTCAGCCGTGGGAGCTTTCCAGTCAAAATATTCCGAGGGATTATACGGGATTATATTCAGTTTGTGCGGCACACCCTTTACATACATGGAAAGCTGAACGGCGTCTTCCACTGATGAATTAAAACCGCTTATCAGCAGATATTCAAAAGTTACGGGAAGGCCCTCTTTCGCATAAAACCTTTTCAGGGCTTTCATGATTTCTCCCGTGTCATATTTTTTATTAACCGGCATTATTTTTGAGCGCTTTCTGTCGTCCGCCGAATGCAGCGATACGGAAAGTCTTATCCCGCCGCCCTTCTCCGTCAGGCGGTCTATTCCCGGGACGATGCCGCAGGTGGAAACGGACTGCTTTCTTTTACCCATATTCAGGCCATGCCCGTCTCTCATAATATCAAACGCCGTCATGAGATTATCAAAATTATCAAGCGGCTCGCCCACGCCCATGAAAACAACGTTTGTCACTTTTTCGTTTATGGCCTCTTCCGCCGCCAAAATCTGCCCGAGCATTTCGCCGGCTGTAAGATTTCTTTCAAATCCGTTTATGCCGCTCACACAGAAATTACAGCCCCATCTGCATCCTGCCTGCGTTGAGACGCAGATAGTCCGCCTTGCCCTTTCGGGAATAAGAACGCTTTCAATCCCTGCCCCGTCTTCAAGGCCGAGCAGCAATTTAACAGTGCCGTCGGAAGATACTTCCTTTTTTCTGACGGGCATTTCCGGAAAATAAAAAGATTTTCCCAGATAATCTCTGAATTTCGCCGGCAGGTTCATCATATCGTCAAAATTTTTCACCCGCTTGCGGTAGAGCCACTCAAAGAGCTGTTTCGCGTGGAATACGGGAACACTCTGCTGACGGCAGACATCCTCAAAATCTTCTTTTGTAATATTCCTTACATCTCTTAAATCAGCATTCACCATATTAAAGTCACCTGTTGCCGGCTTCGCCCATGGCGACAGACAAGCAGTTTCATTTTCATAGCGGGGACATCTCCGATTTTTTAAATACGTTAAATGGAACCGGCGCCATTTTTTACTTGATGTCTTTTCTCGAAATCAAACGATCCGTCATCCTGAACCACTCGGTCATAAGTATTTTAAGCTGGACGGAGCGGAGTATTTTGTTGAATTTATTTTCATCCACGCGGTTCGAAGCGTCAATGAAATCGTTCAGCGACACTTTACCGTAAGAGTAATTAACCGTCTCATCTTTCAATATTGATTCGGCAAGCACTATTTTTTCTTCGGCCAATACTATTAATTTTTTCTCGCGTTCTATCTGAATGTTCAGCGCCGTTAAATCGGTGCGGAGCTGAACGTATTTGTTTGCGTTGGCCAACCTGGTTTTTTTATCGGCTATTTTAGATGTTTCAAGCCCCGCCCGGTTTATCTGATTAGGGAAGGGCCATGTCACCGAGATGCCCGCGAAACGCATATCATCAGGATTGTTGAGTCCTGTGCCGTCGCCGTCAACCTCATAACCGAAAAGAAGGTTCGTGGACGGCAGAAGAGCGTCGGCGTCCTTTGACACTTCCAGAGCGCTTTTTTTCTCCAGAAGATTTAAGATGCGGTATGTGCGGCTGTTTTGCGTGAAATTTTTGTAATCCTCGTCAAACGATATTTTTCTGTCGTCATACATAAACGGATCGGCGGGTGTTATCGTCTCATCCCCGATGTGCCTGACGGCCTGTTTGATGAAGTTCAGTATGTTCTCGTATTTTTCCCGCAGATTTATCAGATTTTCTTTTTTCACCAGAACCTGTATGTTTATTTTGTTAACGTCTATGGGAAGCGCGATATTATTTTTGCGCCTGTTCCTGATGTTCTGCAGAAGCTCCATGTTCTGACTGTAAGACGATTCTCCTATCTTCAGATTTTCGTAGGCCAGATACCAGTTAAAATACGCTGTTATAATGTTTGCCAGATAATCTTCGTACGCCTCCGTCACCTGGTGCTTTATCACATCAATTTCCGCGCCGATTATTTTGTCATGAAGGCGGGTCCCTTTGCCGAAGGCGTTTTTCGCCACCGGCTGGGAAATAAGCAGCGTGAGCGCCGAACTGTCCGAGTCGGGGATTGCCGACGGCACTGTTTTGTATTGAGCGGAAATATCCGTTCCCGTAAACGGAAAAAGTTTGCTCAACCCGACCGTGGCGGCGTGACCGCTCTCATCCTGGTCGAGAAAAAATTCATATTGGCTTTTTACCGAGAGCACGATGTCGCGCGGCGGAAGGCCGAGGTCTTTTTTATACTTCAACGCCAGCTCATCTATCAGAATCTCCTCAAAGCCCGTATCTTTTATGGTGGCGGTTTTAATAAAATCTTCTATGGTCAGCACGCTGCCGCCGGTAGTAGTTACTTCATTTTCTGCGGAAAGAATGCCGCAATTCAGAAAAATAAAAAGAGCGGCGAAAAATATTTTAATCATTCTATTGTCTCCGGCTGCTCAACGGCGCCAAAAAGCTTTAATTTCAGGAACCTCAGATCCTGGCTGAGACTATAGGCGCACGGGACAAAAATAAGCGTAATAACTGTTCCGAATATTAAGCCCCATGACAGCGCAAGCATCATCTCAGCAAGCATGGCGTCATATCCGGTAAAGCCGTATGCTGTCGGTAAAAGTCCCGCTACTGTTGTTACAGTAGTCAATAAAACGGCTCTCAGCCTTGTTTTTGCTATAGCGGCGATCTGATTATTTGAATCCTCTTTCCCCCGGCTATTATCATAGCTCTTAGTTAGTTTGGCAATCATTATTATTGAATCATTGACGACAACTCCGGCTAAACCCACAGCGCCGATAGCCGCGAAAAACCCGAACAGCACCTTGCCATGGAGCCAGAAAGCAAGCACAATACCTATTATCCCGAACGGGATCGCCAGCATGATGATAATCGGCTTCGTCAACGAACCGAATATAAGGACCAGCACGAGATAGATAAGAATAACCGCCATAATTATAGCATTTTCAAAATCTCCTGTAGATTCACGCGTATCCTTTACTTCTCCCTCAAAATTAATCAGTGTTGTGGGGTGTTTTGACAGCAGACCGGGGAACACATTGCTTTCAAGGTCTTCAGCTATTTCGACAGGCGTCAGTTCCAAACCTTTTTTTATATCGGCATAAATAGTTGTAAGCCTCTTTGAGTCTTTTCTTTCTATAGCATTAGGCGTTATGGTCTTTTTAACATCAACAATATCTCTTAAGGGCACAAGATAATCTCCTGTATTTTCAATGGGAATATCCAGAATTTTTTCAATATCGTCTTTTGCCGAATCAACTATAGTAAACCTGACATCTATTTCTTCGTCACCGCTGGGAAGTTCGTAGATGACAGTTCCCTGAAGGGCAGCCCTCAGGGTAGAGGAAACGTCCAACGGGCTTATGGAAAGGCGTTTTATTTTCTCGCGTCTGAGGCTGATCTTGTATTCCGGGTTTTCCAGAGGCCGCTCTATCTCGACATTTTCAAGCGCGGGATGTTGTTTCATTGATTCGGCAAGCTGTTCGGAGACTTCTTTTCTTACCGTATCATCGTTTTCCTGGACTATAATCTCTATGGGGCTGCCGCTGCCATGCCCCCAGCGGCTTTTTGTAACTGTTATTTCTTTAAAGTCTTTTATGAGAGCAAATTGCGTCTCAAATTCTTTAATGAGCTGATCCGCCGATTTTTTACGTTTTTCTTTCGGCACTATTTCAATATTCATCCGGAATTTATTTTCTTCTACCGCCCGGCCCCATCTGCTTCGGGCTATGCTGGTCCTGAATCCTATCACTTCTTTTCCGATATACGAGACGAGCATATCCTCTACCTGTTTTGTCAGCCTGGCTGTTTCATACCTGTCAGCATCCGCCGCCGCTTCGCCTGAAACAGAGATCTGTCTTGTCTCTTCGCGCGGAAACATAACGAACTTCATCTTTGACTTAACAATATACATTGAAAAAATGAGCAGCAAGATAAAAACAGGGAACACTGCCCATTTAAAAGGCAGCAACCTGTTCAGAAAATTTCCATAGGAATGCTCCACTTTAGTAAACCAGTGCGTTTTCTGCGTAACCTGTTTTCTTTTTTCCGGTTTACCGAAAAGCTTTCCCAGTCCCGGGAGTTTCAAATGCATGTGCCCCGGGAGTATTATAAGCGATTCAAACAGGCTTGCCCCCAGCATAAAGAATATAACCGGCGGGATAAATTGGAGCATCTTGCCGAACCGGGCGCGGAAAAAGAAAAGAGGGACAAAAGCGATACATGTAGTCAGTATGCTTCCTATTACAGGGGTAAATACAAATGCCGTACCTTGTACAGCGGATTTTTCTGACGATAACCCTTCGGAACGCAGCCGGGATATATTCTCCGATACTACAATAGCATCGTCTACGATCATGCCCAGCACTATTATAACGGCCGCGAGGGTAATGTTGTTGATCGTATAGCCACTCACGAATACGCATATCATGGAAAAGCAAAGCGTAAAAGGGATACCCAGCGCCACCCAGACACCCGAACGGAAATCAAGGAATATAAAAAGCATGATTAGTATCAATAAGAATCCTATGGATCCGTTCGCCACAACAATGGATAACCTGTTTTGCAGATCTACGGATGCATCATCCGTAGTGAACATTTTTATATCCATACCTTCAAGATTGTTTTTTTGAAAGATATTAACCTGCTTTTTCACAGCTTTAAGCGCTTCGAGTATGCCGTAGGAAGTGTTCTTAACCACCCTGAGGATTATGGCTTCGTTGCCGTTGACCTTAGTTATCGATTTATTTTTCTCGTAATCGCGCGTAACACCGGCCACTTCTTCCAGCTTTACCACCTGGCCCTCAAAACCTCCCTGAATGACAAGGTCATTTAATTTTTCAACCGTATCAAGTTCGGAGAGAAGCGTTACTTTCGGCTCGCCTTTTATCTCGATGTTTCCGGCCGGCTGACGGACATGGTTATTCATTACTTCCCTCATCGCAGTATTAAAAGGAATATCGAATTTTCTTAATTTCATCGGATCGACCATTATCTGTATCTCTTCCTGAAGATAACCGGATTTTTCGATACTGTTTACCTCGGACAGGTTTTGAAGCTGCTGATCGAGAGTATATGCGTACTGCTGCAGCCGTCTGCGCGACTTAATATCAAGCAAGTGCTTCGTGGTATCGATCAGCACTATGTCAATGATCGCCCTTTTTGTGGTCTTCCACACATGCACTTCCGGGTCGTCCCTGACATCCTCAGGCAGTTGTACATCCGAGATAGCATTTCTCACTTCCATTAATGCTTCATCTATATTAGGGTAATTCTGCTCGAAATCAATACTTATATTGCAGGCGCCGTCGCTGGAAGTGCTCGTGATCCTGTAGACGCCGTCAAGCCCCTTTACCGCATCTTCGAGAGGTTTGGTTACAAAATGTTCTACTTCTTCGGCAGTCGCGCCCGGATAACTGGCAGTTACATTCGTGTGATCAAACTCCATATCAGGCATCTCTTCCATGCTGGTATTATTCCAAGCTAATATGCCGCCGATGAAAACCGCGACAAACATCAGGTTTGTCAGCAGGTGCCGGTTAACAAAATACGCAATGACTTTTTCTAATAAACTCATAGTTTTTCTCTATATTTCAGATAACTGTAAGTGTAAATAAATTCCGCATATTATCCTGCATTATTCATACTCTGGCAGAAAAGTAGTGCGAGGATTTATCCTCGCTTTTATCTGAAAAGAAGCGACCTTACCCTGACGGGCACAAGTAAAAGGTCGCACTACAAAAAACACTTTTATCGGAAATCTTCTCATTATGAATAATGCAGATTATACTTTTTTAACCATTACTCCGCAATCAGCCATATATCTTTCAGTGAATCAAGCAGGGTACCGACGGCCTGTCTTATTGCGGTATCCATATAAAAAGAATCATACGTGTATGAACCTGCCCATACAACTTCCCCTGTTACCACATCAACCATCCTTGCATTGATACCCGCTTCCGCATCCACCAGAAAAATCTCCTCTTTGACCTTCCCCTGGTCGTCCGTCACATAAATTCTCTCTTTCCTGTTCGGGATGTATCTGGTCACAGTCCCCATAATTAACGCGTCCACTCCGAGGATTTTCCCCATTTCTTTTATTGTCGCGGGGTCGATGTTGCCGCTTTTCCACAGATTTTGCTCCTGGAGTATACTTTGAATACGGGAACGTTCCACGACTTTTATGCCTCTGCTTATGAACTGGAATACAAATTCATCGGCTACCGCATTTCCGGGATTATAAGAAGGGAAATATTGTATTTGGGAATTATCGAACGCCAGCACGCCAATCCGTTCAATCTTTTTGAAGTCATAATCGCGCCTGACCGCCACTTTTATCGCGCAGCCGGTAAGAACAGCGCAGGTTGCGAGAGTAAAACTCAGGAATAAAAGAAAAAACCTTTTTCCGCTCTCCTGGCTGAAATCTCCGGTTTTATTTAATTTTGACTTTATTTTTTTCATTTAATCTCTTCAAATGCTTTTTCGCTATTTTTGCCGTCCGGCCGTCCGGCTTCAGCGTAAGATATTTTTCCCAGATTTGAACCGCCTTTTTATCCTTTTCTAATTTTTCATGGAGCCGCGCTAAAATAAAATACGCTTTTTTATTGTCCGGGGCCAATTCAATTGCCTTTTCCAACAGCATAACCGCTTCCTTTTCCATTTTCTTGTTGATATAAACAATCCCAAGAGCCAAATAGGCGCTGGCATAATCTTTATCGTCTGTGATTATCTGAGTAAACTCAAGAATGGCTTTATCGTATTTTTCCTGGTTGGTGTATTCCACTCCCTTTTTAAATCTTTTCCTGATTTCACCGGTTTCGGCAAAAATAAAATATCCCGAAACGCCCGACAGAAAAATAATGCCGATACCCATCAATATTTTCTTCCCCACCTATTCCCCCTTCTTTAGTCGGACGGCCTTAACCCTGCTAACATTCCTGTTCGGAATTATTCTTTATCTTCTTATCCTGAAGTTCCTAATTATACAGTATTCTTGCCCGCAAAGGAAACTCAGACGGGCAATGCTCCTGCAGCGCTGTTTTATTTTTTGCGCTTTCCTTCTATTTTCTCAGGCTGCATTTTTTTTCCTTTCTTCATCTTTTTCATCTCTTTACACTTTGCCTTCTGTTCTACCGTCAGTTGGGCAAGGACTTTTCTCCGTGTTTCAAATTGTTTGAACTGCAACTCTGCTTTTACCTCATTGATCTTGAAGATTAATGTCTTGGCTTCTTCTAAAGAACCGGCCTCATCCTTTTCCAATTTACTGAGTTCTAATTTCAGGCCCGACAGTTCATCTTTCTTGTCAATCCGGTAATGCTGCATTTCCTTTTTTATTTTTCTGATTTCTTCAATCTGTTTTTCTGAAAGTCCCAGTTTTTCCGCCATGCAAATGATTTTTGTTAAGAAATCCTGTCTCCTTCCCTGGTGCCCACCCTTTTTTCCTTTCATTTCCATGCGGGAACACATTTCCATACTTCCTCTTTCTTCTCTCTTCTCCGACTCTTTCGCAATAAGAAAAGAACTGAAAGAACCAACCGTTAAAACAACAGCCAACATCCGTAAAATTCTCTTCATTTTTACCTCCCCTTCGCCATCTTCTCTTTTCCTTTAGACGCAACAATATAGTTATAAGTTACAACTATCCTAAAATTATCTTTCTCTGTTATCCCGCTCCCCGCTGGCGCTGTCGTTGCAAGCCGCATGCGCGGCAATCCCGGACTTCCCTCCGCCGCCGTTTTTTTATACTATGAAAATATTGAAAAAACACATTAACCATTTATTCGTTTGTCTTTTTTTCCCGTTTTTGGTTTTTCACGCGGGCGCGGAACCGGTCAAACGGGAAAATTTGAGTGTCAATGATACGCAGGATACATTACTGGACCACACCCATGAATTTGTCGCAAAAAATATGTACGGGCCGGTGGCATGGTTTGATAACTTCTTCAGCGACGAGAGAACTCTTGATGAGGAGCCGGTAACTTCATCTCTCAGATGGCGTAAGGAATTGCGATGGGAAGAAGGCGGACATTCTTCTCTTAGCACGTTTCTCCACGCGAATATACGGCTGCCGAAAGCAAGTAAAAAATTAAAATTAATTGTTACGGGAGATGAGGAAGAAGAGCCGGATGAACTTCTGCCCGGCAATCTGGCTGAACCGGGCTTTATAAAAAGCAGTGAACGCGAGCGCCTCAATATGGGGCTGCGGTATAACCTTATTTATACCATGGTCTCGAAGCTGCATTTCGGCAGCGGCATAAAACTTAAAAGACCGCTGGAACCATACGTTCGCGCTCGATACAGGCACATCGTACCTATTGCCTCTGCGGCTCAAGTCCGGTTTACGGGAACGGCTCTGTGGCGGAATCTAAAAGGCTGGAAAGAAACAGCGCAGCTTGATTTTGAAAAATTATTCTCCGAATCAAACCTTATCCGGTGGAGCAATTCAGTTACGTTTGAAGATACAACCATTGACTATTCATGGGGCTCTTCATTAGGGTTTCAACATCTGATATCAAAAAGATATGCTTTATCGTATGACGCCGGCATGTCCGGAACCGATACGGAGATTATGAGTTACAGAGTGGGAATACGTTTCAGAAGCAATTTCTATCGCGAATGGCTTTTTTATGAAATCGCGCCGGAAATTTCCTGGCCGCGCGATGGACAGGGGGAGTACAACCCGGTTCCCGCAATAACCTTCCGCATCGAAATGCAATTCGGGTAAAAACAGGGGTCTGACCTGCATTGCCTCTTGACAGACATTTTGAAAACAGGTTAAAATGTGACTGACCGGTCAGTCAGTTTATTTGACACGGCAGAGGAAAAGTTATGGCAAAGAAAAAAAAGATACTTGAGGCGGTAAAAAAAATAATTGTTGAAAAAGGCGTCCGCAAAATAACCACCGAAGCAATCGCAAAAAAAGCGGGAATTGCCAAGGGCACCCTTTATCTCTACTTCAGGTGCAAAGAGGATATTTTTGCCGGTCTGCTGAACAGTTTTCTTGACGAAGCGGAAAATTTCGTGGCAGAAGCAAAAAAATCAAAGGGAAGCGGTCTGAAGAAACTAATGGCATTTATAAAATCAGACCTGAGATTTTACGAAAAAAATCACAAACTCTTCAGGGTGCTCGGGATGGAAATGGACTCGGTCGCGAACATCATGAGTAAAAAATACAAGGAAAAACAGATAGTCAGATATTTTAAAATCATCCGCTCAATAGAAGACATCATTGAACAGGCAATAAAGGAAAGGGAACTCGGAAAAATGTCCGCTATGGAAGGCGCCGTGATTCTGATTTCAATAATACACGGCTACGCGGGCATGCGGGTGCACAAACTCAGCCGGGTACCCTTAACGCGGCAGTCGGACAGGGTTCTGAATATGTTCCTGAACGGGGCGGGAAAATGCTGAAAGTGCCCGTCAGGGTGACAAACGCTTCTTTACATAGATTCAAAAAACGCCCGCGAATTTATCTGCCCGCATGCGTCGGCGCTCTCCTGTTTTTATCAGTGACAGTCAGCGCCCAAGTCCGGGAAGTCCTGACTTTGGAAAGGTGTATCGCCCTTGCTCTTGAAAACAGCGAACTCATAAAAATCACCGCCGAAGGAGTCGTCGCAGCGAAGGGAATGAAACAGGAGGCGTTCGGACGCTTTCTTCCGTCGCTCGATATGGCGGGAAGTTATACGCAGATTCCCGAAGTCCCAGAAATAATGGGTTTTAAGATGGGCGACGAGGATAATTATTCCGCTAAATTGACGCTGGCGCAGCCCCTGTTCACATGGGGTAAAATCCGTCAGGGATACAGGCAGGCGGGTCTTCGACACGGCATCGCCGCCGAGACCTATCGCAAAGACAAAAACGAAATGGTTTTAAACGTGAAAAAAATGTTTTACGCGGTTCTGCTTTCCGGGCAGATAAAAAATATATCGGAAGAAGCGAGGGACGTGATGAAGAGACACTACGAGGTGACGCAGGCGCTTTACAGAGAGGGAAAGGTCTCAAATCTTGACGTTTCCCGCGTTAAGGTTCAGATGATAAACAGCAGCACGCGCCTGATAAAAGCGGAAAATGAATTAGTCATTGCAAAGAAGGCTCTGCTCAACCTCATAAATTACTGTCCTGACGACGACTGGGAGGCGGAAAGCAAACTTCCTGATATTTCAGGAGAGGATTCAAGACCGATGGCGGAACTCGTGAGCGAGGCGATCAAAAGCCGCCCCGAGATGAAAAATGCCTCTTCTCAAAAGGAAATTGCAAAATGCCTGGTAAAACTCGCCCGCGCGCAGAACCGTCCGAACCTTGCGTTAATAGGAAACTACGAATATACAAAGCCCTACAACTTTGTAAACGAGTGGGACAGTTCATGGAATGTCACCTGCGCTCTGACATTTCCCCTGTTCAACGGTCTTTCCAATTTCGGAAGAATCCAACAGGCAAAGGCGGGGTTACAACAAACAACGCTGGGAGAAAACCTGCTGAAGAAAAACATAAAACTTGAAGTTGAAAAAGCGGAACTTGACCGCCGGAACGCCGCCGAAAGGGTTGAGGCTCAGAAAGAAAACGTGAAGACGGCGAAGGAAAATATGGACATCGTCCAGAAGAGATACGAACAGGGCCTGGTTTCCGACCTGGAACTGAGAGACACGCAGCTCGCGCTGACCCAGGCGGAAACGGAATACTCAACCGCCCTTTTTGACCTGAATATTGCTCAGGCGGAACTTGAAAAAGCAATAGGGGAATAAATATCGGAAATAAAACTGAACCCATGAAAGAAAATGACGTTGCCTTCCGTGGACGCTCACGAATGCAGGGGTTCAAAATTTTGAACCCCTACTCTCTGTTCGCTCCGGGTACGGGCAAAACTCCTCGCTCACACAGCCCCGTCAGACAACGGTCATTTTCCTGCGCGGCGGAAATATTTAATGTTAAATGATGCAGGGAGGAAAAAATATGAAAAATTACTATAGAGACAAAATTTTAAGAATTTCGCTGGTTTCGCTGTTTCTAACAGCGGTAATTTCGGGATGCGGAAAAAAAGAAGAAAATAAAAGTTCTGAAACGGCGGGGGGCGCCGTTCCAGTGAAGGTTGCGAAAGTTCGCAAAACCGACATATCCGCGAAACTGCGTTTTACCGGCGACATTCACGGGGAAAAAGAGATAAATGTTTATGTGAAAGTTCCCGGCAAACTTGCAAATAAATTGAAAAGGGAAGGAACGCTGGTCGGAAAAAATGAAGTTATCGCTCTGATTGACAGGGACGAACCCGCCTTGAATTATTCAAAGGCGGAAGTGAGGGCGCCGATTTCGGGAGTCATCACGTTGTATTTTGCCGAACCGGGAGATGCTGTTCTGCCGGCGCCGGGGGGGCCTGTCTGCACAATTGCCGACATGGACAGGGTAAAAGTTTTTATTTATGTCAGCGGGAAAGACATCGGAAAAGTCCGGCAAGGACAGAAAGCGGTCGCGCTGATGGACGCTTATCCCGGGAAAGTTTTCGAGGGTATTGTCAGCAACGTTTCGGCGGCGGCTGACCCGCAGACAAGAAAAATCCGCGCTGAAATCACTGTCCCCAACCCGGGACATCTGCTAAAACCGGGAACTTTTGCGAGGGTGGAAGTTACAACTTCCCGCCGGGAAGAAGTTCTTGCGGTACCGAACTCAGCGCTCCTGGAAGAGAACGGAAAAAAATTCGTTTTTACGGTTGAAGCCGGCGCTGCGAAAAGGAATTTCGTTGAAACCGGCATTAAAAACGAAGATATGACCGTGGTCGTGAGCGGCCTGGAGGAAGGCGCCCCCGTGGTCATTGAGGGAAACTGGGGCCTTTCGGAAGGAAAGAAAGTCTCCGTCACGGAGGATTAATGTCCCTGCCCGATTTTTCGGTAAAAAGAAAAGTCACCGTCTCAATGCTGATGATGGTTGTGGTTTTAGGCGGAATTGTGGCTTTCTCCTCGCTCGGTCTTGACTTAATGCCCGAGATGGAATATCCGATGATAACGGTTGTAACATCCTACGAGGGCGTTGCGCCGGAAGACGTAGAAAACACCGTGACAAAGTCCGTGGAAGATGCGGTCGGCACCATTGAAGGCATCAAAAATATTTACTCAACATCAATGGAAGGCGTTTCCGTCGTCATCCTTGAATTTGCGTGGGGAACAAACCTTGATTCCGCCACGCAGGATGTCCGCGACAATCTGGATATGGTAAGAATGATGATGCCCTCGGACTCGGATGAACCGCTGGTTCTAAAATTTAACATCTCGCAGATGCCCATAATTTTCTACGGGATTACGGGAATGAGAAACACGATGGAACTGAGGGAATACCTCGACGATAACGTGAAACCCCGCCTTGAGCGTCTTGAAGGGGTCGCATCCGTCATGCTTTTCGGCGGAGAAGAAAAGGAAATAGCTGTCTTCGCGGACAGAGTCAAACTGGACGCTTACGGCGTTTCGACGGAAGAAATAGCAGGCGCTATTACTTCCCGGAACGTGAACGTGTCGGCAGGCAACCTCAAAGGAAATCACACGGAACATTTCGTGAGGTCCGTCGGCGAATACAAATCCATTAAAGATATTGAAAACACAATAATAAAAAAACAAAACGGCGTCTCACTTTATGTAAAGGACGTTGCCGAAGTCGCCGAAACGTTCAAGGAAAGAAGAGACATTACCAGTTTGGACGGCAAGGACGCCGTTCTGGTGATGATATCAAAACAGTCGGGAGCAAACACCGTCACTGCGACTGACCGGGTTAAAAAAGAACTTGAAGTGCTGAAAGGAATTATGCCCGAAAATATTCACTACTTTCCCGTGTTTGATCAGGGACACATCATTAAAAAGATTCTGTCCGCGACGCTGTTAAACGTTCTTACCGGCGGAGTCCTCGCGGTTCTGTTTCTTTATTTCTTTTTGAGAAACGCAAGACCCGTCGTGGCGATAGCGGTCGCCATACCGACGTCAATCATCACGACATTCATCGGGCTTTTTCTTATGAAATACACCTTCAACATTTTCACCATGGCGGGTTTCGCGCTGGTCGTCGGAATGCTGGTGGACAACGCCGTCGTCGCAATAGAAAATATTTTCAGACACCTTGAAGAAGGAGAGAAAAGACCCGTTGCCGCCGCCGGAGGAACCAATGAGGTCTCAATGGCTATCACGACTTCCACGCTGACAACGATCGCGGTTTTTCTGCCGATGGTTCTTTCAAAAGGCCTTGCCGGACAGATTTCAAGACCCATGGCTCTGACAATCACCGTCGGGCTTGTTTGTTCGCTTTTTGTGGCTCTTACAATCGTGCCCATGATTGCCTCCGTTCTTTTCAGCGAAAAAACAAAAGATACAGGCAGTGAGGACAGCGGTAAATTCAAGTATATTAATAAACTGAAAAATGCCTATAAAAATCTGCTCTGCAAAGCGCTGAACCGGAGAAAGTTTGTTTTAATATCGGCCGCCGCACTTTTTATTCTGTGTCTGTTTCTTCTGAAAGTTACGGGTTTTGAATTCATGCCGGAGATGGACAGGCCTGTTATTATGCTGCAGTTCTCCATGCCTGTCGGCACGAACCTCGACGAAACGAAGCGGCTTGCGGAATATGTAAATGAGAAGTTCCTTGAACTGCCCGAGAAAGAAGCAGTTTTTCTGCAGGTCGGGCGAAGCGTTTACGGAGCGGCTGACGCCGCGATGGGAACCGGTCCCGCCGACGTGAACGAGGCGATGATTATGGCGAGAGTCACCGACCTTGAAGACAGGGACCGCCGGATAGAGCAGATTACGGAGGCATTAAGAAAAAAATTCCCCGACCTTGAAAACGTCAACTACACGTTTCAGGACACCGGACAGGCAATGATGGGCAGCAGCGCCCAGGCGCCCGTTGAATTGAAAATTTTCGGCAAAGACCTTAAAGTTCTTGGAAATCTCGCCGAAGAAATCTCCTCAAAAATAAAAAATATTAAAGGAATCAGAGACGTAAACATAACGCTGAAAAAGGGAAAACCCGAATACCGGATAAAAATCGACGGGGAAAAGGCGGCGCATTATTTTCTCGGCAATTCCGCAATAGGCAACACTGTGAGAAAGGCTCTCACGGGCAAAGTCGTTTCAAAATTCAGGTCGGGGGGCGAGGAAACGGACATCAGAATAAGATTTGCGGAATCCGACAGAGAAACGCTTGAAGATATTGAAAACACCGTGATACGGACCCCTAATATAACCTTAAAGGACGTGGCGGAAATAGAAGAGGGAATCGGCCCCCTTAAAATAGAAAGAGAAAACCGCCTGAGAAAAGTCGTCGTCACCGCAAACGTTGTTGACAGACCAATCGGCAAGGTCGCATCCGACATAAAAAAGGAACTTTCCCTGATACCGATGCCGGGGGGCTATTTTGTGGAACAGGGGGGGACATACAAGCAGATGAAAGACACGATGGGAGACCTCGTGCTCGCCCTGATCGCCGCAATAATTCTCATTTATATGATTATGGCGGCACAGTTCGAGTCCTTCACTCAGCCGTTTGTGATTATGTTTTCGGTCCCGCTGGGAATTATAGGAGTTATGGTCGGGCTCACGGTTATGGGGATGAGTTTCTCGGTCCCCGCTATGATGGGCGTTGTTATTCTCGCAGGAATTGTCGTCAACAACGGAATTGTTATGGTTGATTTCGTAAACCGGCTGAGAGCAAAAGGGATACCCAAGTATGAGGCGCTGGTTGAGGGGGCAGTTTTAAGATTGAGACCGATTCTGATAACTTCGCTTACAACAATATGCGGAATTCTTCCGATGGCTTTTTCACGCTCTCAGGGCGCGGAAATGCGCGCGCCGCTCGGCGTTGCGGTTTCGTTCGG
>JBDRMV010000013.1:0-4516 GCA_043811795.1 bacterium
CGGTGAAATTATATCACTGGACGTTGTGCTGTTGTGGACGGAGACAGGTCTCTCCGCCAACACTTCATATTACAGGTATGCCGAGGCATACAATGCGAGCGGCAGCAGCGCGAGCGTTCCGGCGGTAAAATATACTCTCGCGAATCCGCCGGAGAACCTGACCGCTTCGGCTACGGGAAATACGATTAATTTGAGCTGGTCGCCGGCATCCTCCGGAGGAAACGGCTCTTACGACGTGGAAACCACCACAGGCAGCCAATGGAGCGCCTTAATCGGTCTTTCGACTTCACCTGTTCTCCAGCAGAGCGACCTGGACGACGATACAACCTATTATTATCGCGTTTACGGATACAACAGCGACGGCAGCAGCAGAACCGCTGAATCAGCAGGCATTGCCTCGGCCGCCACAGTCCCAACCGCGCCGGCGGACTTCGGGATGACTTTATCCACGGGAAGCATTACTTATTCGTGGACGGACAATTCAAAAACGGAAACGTCATACTATATTTGCACGGATACGGGGGGGCGGCTCACGCAGAATCTTGGAGCGAACGTCACTTCATATATTGAATCCGGTTTAGGCCCTGATATTTTATACAAGAGAAAAATTGAGGCCGGCAACTCCGCAGGCAGCGTTTATTCCGCCGCGTTAAGCCGGAAACTGCCTGTTCTTTCCGAATTAGTGACGCGCGGTTCCACTGTAACGATTAGGAAAGGCGGCGTGAGTGTGGATGTATCGTCGGACTCGTTCGGCGAGGACGGTTACATAAAAATATCAACCGACCCCGTTAATAACCCGATTGAGGTTGACACAGCAACGATAATTACCGCTAACGGAAAACTTACTCTTGACGAGAACCTGCTCGGAGTTTCCGAATCCCTCGCGGAATTCAAGGCGTATAATCTGCAGGGCGCAACAATTACCTTTGTCTCCTCCGTTACGATTTCACTGCCTTATTCAAGCAGCGACGGTAAGTTTGTTGACGGATATTCTTCACCGAAAATACCTGTTGCCTCCCTCGCAATTTATGTCCTTGACGAAGCGGCGGCGGAGTGGAAGTCCGTCAGCAGAACCGTGGACACGGCTTATAAAGTTGTGAAGGCGACGGTGGCGCATTTTTCCGTCTATATGCTTATAGGCGAACCCCTGACGTTGTATAATGACTTAAGCGGGGTTGTTGTGTATCCTAATCCCTACAAGCCGGGAAGCGGAGGGGACTATGATGATGCAGCCGGCGGCGGAATCGTTTTTGCAAAATTAACGGAAAATGTAAAAATAAAAATATTCAACATTGCAGGCGAACTCGTAAAAGAATTGAATCATACGTCAGGAAGCACTGAATCGTGGACGGAAGCCAGAAATCAGGCTTCAGGCGTTTACATATATGTCGTAAGCGGAAGTTCAGGCAAGAAAACAGGAAAATTCGCAATAATAAAATGATAAGAAAAGTGATTGAAAAAATACCTGCCCGCCGATCGGCAGGCGTTGAAATTAAGAGATTAAAGGTGAGGGGTATGTTTTGTTGTTTTGCATTTTTAATTTTTAATTTTTCATTTTTAATTTCACCGAAAGTGTTTGCCGGCGGCAAAGGAACCAGCGGCGCTCAGTTCCTGAAAATAGGCATCGGCGCGAGAGCGGTCGCAATGGGAGAGGCGTATGCGGGTATGGAAGGCGACATGAACTCAATTTACTGGAACCCCGCCGGGCTCTCCCGGATAGGAACTTCCCGGACGTCGTTCTCACACACAGCATGGTTTCAGGACATAAAATACGAAAATCTAATGGCGGGTTATCCCGCCGGTTCCGGTTTTATGGCGCTGGGAATAAACTGGCTTACAATAGGCAGTATAGATAAATACAAAAACTCAGGTCCCACTCCGACAGGAGAGTCATACAGTCCCGTTGATATGTCGGCGGTAATTTCTTATTCAAGAGAAGTGAAGGGTATTCCTTTCGGCGCAAATCTGAAATATATTTCGTCAAACATCGACGGGGAAAACGCCGCAGGTATTGCTCTTGATATCGGCGCTATGTACAGGTTGGGAAAGTTGAACACCGGTCTGGCGGTACAGAATTTAGGAACAGGTCTGAAATTCAGAAAGGAATCGGACCCCCTGCCGTTAAACATAAAACTCGGCAGCGTTTATAAATTCGGTCGGCGGCTTACCACCGCTCTGGATTTTAACATCCCGAACGATAGCGATTTCAGGTTAAATACGGGCGTGGAATACAGCAGGGAATACGGGAAAGACATTACGGTTGCTTTAAGAACGGGTTATAAAACAAACACGAAAGGGCTGGACGCGATTGACGGCATTTCCTTCGGTTTCGGCATAAGTTACAAGAATTCCCTGCTGGATTATGCGTGGGTTCCTTATGGAGACCTGGGAACCACCCACCGGCTTTCATTTGTTTACAGGATGGGCGCGGGGGAAAGAAAAGAAGAACTTCTACCGCCCGGGAAAGCAAAAAAAATAAAAGCGGAACCGGAGAAGATAGAGGAAACGCCGATAGATGAACTCGACGAAGAAATAAAGCGTCTTGAGCAGGAACTTTTTAAGAAAGAACCCGAAAAAAAATCGGAGAAAAAGAAAAAGAAAGAGAAAGAAGAAGTTCCCCCTTTATTAAAAGGGGGCAAGGGGGATTTGAAAGAGAAAAAAGAAATAAAGAAAAAACCGGAAATACCGATGGAAGACATAGAAGACCTTGACGAGGAAATAAAGCGTCTTGAGCAGGGGCTTTTGAAAGAAGACGAGCCGGAAAAGCAAGAAGAGGAAAAGAACATAAACAAGAAGGATATGGAAGAGAAGAAGATTGATGAGAAGAAAGTAGCAGAGAAGAAAAAAGAAAAGAAAAAGAAATCATTAAGCCCTGAAGAGACTAAAAAATTAATGGGCAAGCACTTTAATAACGCGACACAGCTTTACAAGCAGGAAAAATACAAAAAGGCAATTGCCGAATGGGAAGAGGTTCTGAAACTTGACCCGAATCACAAACTGTCAAAAGAGAAAATAGAAAAAGCAAAAGAAAAATTAAAGAAATAATAAATTTTTCCTTGCGAGTTTTATTTTAATTCGGGATTTAGTTATATATAAACTTACATTGACAAATTACACTTTTATAAAATATAATGTAGTAAGTGAAAAATGCAAAATAAAAAATTCCTGCACTTCAAAAAAATAGAGGCCGTCCCCATTCTTTCTGATAGAGGGGATTTGGGGACAAGAGGTGTTTCACGCCACGGCGCACTTTCAGCATCCGCCGTGGCTGAAAGTGCGCCGTGGCGTGCGGGGGGATTGAAAAGAATCAGAACCGCGTGCCCCGTTAGAAGTATGCCGCCAATGGCGGGCGTCAGTTCTAATGGGGCGTGCCCCGTAGTTCGCCGAAGGCAATGGTATATGGCCGCTTTTTTTATGTCCCTGAGGAACACTATTATTTTGGAGGTTCAAAATGGTATCTAATTACACGATTGTTATTGCAGAAAGCGGGGGTTGGTATGCAGGATATGTAAAGGAGCTGCCCGGAGCGCATTCGCAGGGCAGAACCGTTAAGGAAGTAAAGGAAAATTTAAGGGAAGCGATTAAAATGATTTTGGAATCAAATTACAGACATTTCATCGGTGGACAGAAAAAAATTCTGGAAGAAAGAATGGCTGTGAGGGTATGAAAAGAACTGAATTATTAAAGCATCTTTTAAAGAACGGCTGCATTCTTGAGAGGGAAGGTAGAAAATACACGCTGTTTTTTAATCCTGCCAGTGGCAAATCAGCAACCGTGCCGAGACACAGAGAAATAAATACTTTAACAGCAAAAGGAATTTGCAGAGATTTAACGATAAAAATCATCAAGAAAAAGTGATTAAAAAAGCAATTCTAAAACTTGGGAACTTTGGGAAATTAATTACCTCCGTCCCCATTCTTTTACGGGGTTCCCATTCTTTTTGCGGTTGGGAGATTTGCTGATGTCTGATTTGGTGCCGGTTGAAATGATAGTTCAGAAAATATTTTTGATCAGGGGACAGAAGGTAATGCTTGATCGGGATTTAGCAAAACTTTACGGTGTTAGTACGGGAAGATTGAATGAGCAAGTCAAAAGGAATGAAAAAAGATTTCCTATAGAATTTATGTTTCAATTATCAAAACAGGAATTTCATAACTTGAAGTCGCAATTTGCGATATCAAGATGGGGAGGGGTAAGAAAATTACCTTTAGTTTTTACTGAACACGGTATAGCAATGTTGTCGAGCGTGCTTAATAGCGACAGGGCAATAGCTGTAAACATACAAATAATAAAAACTTTCATCAGAATGAGACAGATGATGCTTTCATATAAGGAATTGAAAGAGAAGATAGAGAAAATGGAAAGTAAATACGACAAGCAGTTTCGGATTGTTTTTCAGGCGCTGAAGCAGTTGCTTGAACCGCCGCCGCCGAAACAGAAGGGAAAAGTAGGATTTTAAGTGGTTAAAAGAATAATTCTGAAATTCGGGGAATTGAGAAAAAGAATCAGAACTTTA
>JBDRMV010000014.1:0-2041 GCA_043811795.1 bacterium
ATAAGGTTTATGAATCCGCATACGCTTGCCCCTCCCGGCGTAAAAATATATCCGACTCAACTGATAGAGAGCATACTGGATTTTGTTCTTTTCCTTTTTCTTTTGAAAACAAAAAAGGAGAAAGACGGGGATGTTTTTGCCATTTACCTGCTTGTTTATCCCGCAATAAGATTTTTTCTGGAATTTTTGAGAGGGGACACTGTGAGCGGGATTTTCGGTTTAACAGCGATACAAAATATTGCTATGATAGGTCTGATTTCAGGGCTCGCTCTTAAATTATGGACGCCACCCTCCCGCCGCCCTGATAAGGAATAAGATATGGAAAAGAGATTAAAAGTAACCGTTTCGCCGCACATTACGTCTTCATTGACCGTAAAGGGAATGATGAGGAATGTTGTCATTGCTCTTCTTCCCGCAGCCGGTTACTCAATATATCTCTGGGGTTCGGGTGTTTTGAAAATTTATGCGACTTCCATTATTTTCGCATACGTCAGCGAGTGGGCTTTTCTCAAGGTAAGGAAAATGGAATTTGTAAACGACGGGAGTGTTCTGGTCACGGGGATTCTTTTCGCGATGGTTCTTCCTCCCCAAATTCCCCTCTATTGCGTTGCATTCGGCGTTGCATTCGGCGTTGTTTTCGGAAAGCAGTTCTTCGGCGGTCTCGGCCATAATGTTTTTAATCCTGCTTTGCTGGGGCGCGCGTTTCTTACGGCATCTTTCCCCGTGCTTATGACTTCGTGGATTTCTCCTCTGGATGCCGCCACGACCGCAACGCCTCTGGGCGCATGGAAATTTTCGGGGGAAATATGGGAGACCGGCAGGATTTTTTTCGGGAACTGTCCGGGCTGTCTCGGCGAAACCTCCGCTTTTCTCTTGCTTTTGGGCGGGCTTTATTTGATTGTGAAAAAAACGATTGATTACAGGATTCCTCTCGCCTATATAGGAACGGTGTTTCTGGTTTCGGGGGTTTATTATCTTTTTAACGCGAACGCAGCAACGCCTTTTTTTCACATATTCGCCGGCGGCCTGCTGCTCGGGGCGTTTTTTATGGCGACCGACCCTGTTACGGCTCCGGCAAACGGTAAAGGTCGGATAATTTTTGGTATCGGCTGCGGGATTTTTACTCTTGTGATAAGATATTTCAGCGGCTATCCGGAGGGCGTCATGTTTTCCATTCTTTTGATGAATGCTTTTTCACCGCTACTTGAAAAGATTCCCACTCCTCCGGCTTTCGGAGAGTTATGAAAAGTTTTAAGATTGTTTTTTTTATGGTGGTTGTCTGCGCGGTAAGCGGTTTTTTTCTTTCAATCGTATGGGAGAGTTCAAAGGACAAGATTGCGAAGCAGGAAAAGCGCGCCAGGATGGAAGCTGTGAAAACGATTTTCAGGACCTCAGAAATTGTAGAGAAAGACATTGCCGGCGAAAAATACTGGGAGGTAAAAGGTCTGGGTTTTGCGTTTGAAGCGACAGGTCCGGGTTTTCAGGACGAGATTGCGGCAATGATAGGCGTTGACGGGGCTTTTAAGAAAATAGAGGGTATCGTAATTCTTAATTGCCGTGAGACCCCCGGGCTGGGAGACAAAATAACGAAAGATAAATTTTTGAGTCAGTTCAGGGATAAGGGAACGCCGCTTAGCGTTGTAAAAAAACCTCCGTCGTTGCCGTTGGAAATTGAGGCAGTTACGGGGGCGACGATTTCTTCAAAAGCGGTCTGCAAAATCGTAAATGAGAAAATACGAGAGATGAAATCAAAGATCCGGAAGATAAGATGACGCACGGCATTGCCTTCCCACGCTTGGGTGCGGCTCGCTCCGCAGTCCTGCGGGGAGGAAGCGGAGACCCTCGGACTGACGGGCCTGTCAGGCAACGCCGTGCATCTTTCAGGCGGAGAATATAATAGATGAAGAACTTTGTAAAAGGGCTGTTTAAGGAAAATCCGATTTTGTGTTATCTCCTCGGCCTGTGCCCGACGCTCGCCGTAACGACAAATGCCGTAAATGCGCTTACAATGGGGCTGGGCGTTATTTTTGTTCTTTTTTTC
>JBDRMV010000015.1:0-15692 GCA_043811795.1 bacterium
TTATTCAAAATGCGATGCAGAAAATCCGCAAGGGGCTGGTCGTGAGGCATGAGCAGGTAATATTTATACCAGTCAACTTTTTCAAAAAACGGGACTATTTCGGGAAAGCCGGCTTTCCCTTTATTCGCAAGTTCCGCAACTTTTTCCGGAGAGACGTCTTCCTGTTGGGAAAAACCGTTAAACGGCGCGCAGCAGAGCATCAGAAAAACAATAAACCCTGACAATTTTTTTTTCATCAGAAAATAAACCTATATCCACATATTCTGTCTAGATCCCTCTCCCCTTGAGGGAGAGGGCAGGGGTGAGGGGTGTTAAAATTTTCATCATCATATTATTTTCAAAAAGGTCTTCCGAGAATTTTTTGCCGTATTTCCCTGTCCGTCTGTCCCGTGTGGTATCTTAAATTTTTTACAAGTTCCGCTATCACTCCTTCATTTGTCTCTCTCTTCAGGGCGGAAACCAGCGTTGTCTCTGCCCATTCTTCTTTTATCCTTCCGAGAGAATTCGCGGTTTGCATTCTTGTCCAGGCATCGTTGTGTTCTATTGTCCGTGCGAGCGTCGTTTTCCCTCTTTCGTTCCCGAGCAGAACGAGGGCTTCGGCGAGAGGAACTTCCACAAGGGCGTCCTTTTCGTTTGACTTGAGAATAGCGCTTAAAAGCCGCGGTTTGCCGGAACTTTTACGGGAAAGAATTGAGATGATTCTCGCGCAGTTAAACCGGTTTCCCCTTTCCCCTGTTTTTAAAACGCTTTCCAAACCGTCAATTACCCATTCTGTTTTAACCGCCTCCGGAGCCGGCTCAATTCGCGCGTAAATCACGTCAAGGATGCCTCTTCTTATCCTCTCGGAGGAATCTTTTAGATAACCGGAAATAACGGCTATCGCCGCCGGTTCTTTTTTGGCGATTTCAAGGAGAACATCTTTAAGGTCGTTGGCAAAAATCTGCGAAAGGTCATTCCCGTCATAAAGTTTCCAGTCAATCTTATCAAACAAGGGAACGAGCCGGCTGATTGATTTTTTCCCGGCCTTTACCAAATCCTGTTTTAAAGCAGGGGGAATTTCTTCGGTTGCTGAAAATGAACCAAGTTTTTCCATTTTCCATTCTCCCTATGAGAGTTTTTTTCAGGCGTCCCCGGCAATTTTATATCAATAATTCCGCGCCGCTGTCAAATTTGACCGACCGCGCACAATTAACTGCGCGCCTCTTGACAAGTTTTTTGAATTTTTGTAATTTAGCACCTAAATCGGTAGAGTGATAGAGCAGGTATAGAAGGAGGCAGTTATGAAATTCAAGCCGCTTGGAGACAAGGTTCTTGTTGAACCCGCAAAGGAAAAGGAGAGGAGCAGCAGCGGGATTATTATTCCCGACACGGCGAAGGAAAAACCGCAGGAGGGCAAGGTTATTGCGGTAGGTTCGGGAAAAAGAGATGATTCGGGGAAACTCATCCCGATGGATGTGAAGGTCGGCGACAAAGTTATCTACGGAAAGTATGCCGGCACCGAAATCAAACTTGAAGGAAAGGACTATGTGATTGTGGACCAGTCGGATATCAGCGGGATACTGGAGTAAAATTTTAGGAATTAAGTATAGAGGAGGAAGAGATGGCAAAACAGTTAAAATTCGGGCATGACGCTTTTTCTGCGCTGCAGAAAGGAATCGAGCAGCTCGCCGCAGCCGTAAAAATTACGCTCGGGCCGAAGGGAAGGCACGTGATTCTTGACAAAAAGTTCGGTTCGCCGACGATTACAAACGACGGCGTGACGGTTGCAAAAGAGATTGAGCTGCAGGACCCTTTTGAAAATATGGGCGCCCAGCTTGTTAAAGAAGTCGCTTCAAAAACAAACGATGTCGCCGGCGACGGCACGACGACGGCGGTCGTTCTTGCGGAGGCGATTTTCAAAGAGGGTATGAAGAACATCACGGCGGGAGCGAGCGCGGTTCATATAAAAGCCGGGATTGACAAGGCGGTTAAAATTGCCGTGAGCGAAATCAAAAAAAACTCAAAGAAAGTGAGCGGGGGCGAACTTGAGCAAATCGCTACTATTTCCGCAAACTCAAAGGAAGTGGGACAACTCATTGCCGAGGCGATAAGTAAAGTCGGTAAAGACGGCGTCATCACCGTTGAAGAGGGGAAAACATCGACAACCACGCTGGACGTCGTGGAGGGGATGCAGTTTGACAGGGGCAACATTTCCCCGTACTTTGTGACGGATGCGGAGAGGATGGAGACGATTCTTGAAGACCCTTACATCATCATCACGGATAAAAAGGTTTCGTCAATGCAGGACATGCTGCCGCTTATTGAAAAAATTGCGAAAAGGGGCCAATCGTTTCTGCTGATTGCCGACGAGGTCGAAGGGGAAGCGCTTGCGACGCTGGTCGTGAACAAACTCCGCGGAATTCTCAAATGCGCCGCCGTGAAAGCCCCGGGTTTCGGCGACAGAAGGAAAGAGATGCTCGGCGATATTGCGACCATTACGAAGGGCACCGTTATTTCGGAAGATGTCGGGATGAAACTTGAAAAAGCGGAACTCGATATGCTCGGCTCCGCAAAAAGAGTGACGATTGACAAAGAGAACACGACAATCGTCGAAGGCAGGGGAGCCAAAAAAGACATTGACGCGAGAATCGGTCAGATAAGAAAGCAGATTGAGGAAACGGACTCGGATTACGACAAGGAAAAACTTGAGGAGCGTCTCGCGAAACTTGCCGGAGGCGTTGCGGTAATCAACGTGGGCGGCGCGACGGAAACCGAGATGAAGGCAAAGAAATTCAAGGTTGAGGACGCGATGCATGCGACGCGCGCGGCCGAGGAAGAAGGCATCATTCCCGGCGGCGGCGTGATGCTTCTCAGGGCGATTGAAAAAATAAAAGAAACCAAGTTCGCGGATTCCGAGGAGCAGACGGGAGCCAACATCGTGATGAAAGCGCTTGAAGCGCCGATGAGGGAAATTGCCAGAAATGCCGGCCAGGAAGGAACGGTGGTCGTGCAGGAAGTCAAAAAACGTGGCGGCAACATCGGTTTTGACGCCGACAAGGGCGAGTTCGTCGATATGCTGAAAGCCGGCATTGTTGACCCTGTAAAAGTCGTAAGGACTTCTCTTGAAAACGGCGCCTCGATCGCAGCTGTTCTTCTGACGGCGGAATGTCTTGTCACGGACATTCCCGAAGAAAAGAAAGAAATGTCCGGGATGCCTCCCGGCGGCGGAATGTATTAAGAAAAAAGGGACGCCGGATTTTTAATGGGGTCAGGTCTTGCAATAATGCATTTTTTCCGGAAGTGATGTTGCATTAAGGCCTGACCCCGTATTTTTCTGCGGGTTTTTCAGGATACCACGCGCGGCATATTAAACAGGAAGAAGTACGGCCGCTTTCTTTTTCCCCGTCGATTTTTTTAAGTAGACAGTTCACAACCTGTACTCCAATAAACAGCATTTATCAAGAAATCCCAAATTGCCCCTTGACAAATGGGTTAAACCGTATTATACTTATACCGAAAGCAGATAGAGGGTATTAATGAATAAAAAAATATTTACCACTCAGGATGTTTCACGCATGTTGTCATGCGACCTAACTACCGTTATAAAATGGGTCAACGAAGGCAGGAAAATCGGGTCACCTCTATTTTTTCTTACTGATACAAAAGTAAAAAATAGAAGTGACCCATTTTCGCATTTAAAGCGATCACTGGAATCAAGTGCATATGCCTAAAAAAATATTTACCACTCAGGATGTTTCACGCATGTTGTCATGCGACCTAACTACCGTTATAAAATGGGTCAACGAAGGTAAGTTAAAAGCGTACAAAACACCCGGCGGACACAGAAGGATTGAAGGGCCGGATCTGGTTGACTTTGTAAAAAAATTCAAACTTCCTTTCCCCGATGAATTGAAAGAGGAAAACCGCATTCTCATTGTAGATGACGATCCTGATTTTGTCAGTCTTACGGCGGGATATCTGCAGAAGGTCGATAACATCCGCATTGACAGCGCCAACGAGGGTTTTCTGGCGGGCGAGAAGGTCATTTCGTTTAATCCTCACGTCGTAATTCTTGACGTAAAACTTCCCGGGATTGACGGCTACGAGGTCTGCAGGAGAATAAAAGAAAGGGAAGAAACGAAGGGTATCAAAATCCTTGTGGTAACGGCGTACGATTCTCCGCAGGACAGGCGCACCGCCCTTGAAAGCGGCGCCGACGTTTATTTTGTAAAACCGCTGAAATCAGACCAGTTCGTAAGTACAGTAAAAAAACTTCTGGCGTAATGAAAAATTTTTCCGTTTTTCAGAATGGCTTTTTGTTTTCGAAAGTGGCAAGTAAACAGTGCAATGGTTACTTAAAAAAAATGGAGGTGTTATTATGACAAGTGCAAGAAGGATTCGGCTTGAGAAAGGGCTTTTGAAGGTTTGTGAAGTCGCCGAGGAAGCCGGCGTGAGACCGTCAACCGTGAAATTTTACAACGAGCAGGGGCTTATTGACGTTACCGCTTACACCAAGGGCGGCTACCGGCTGTTCGACAGAGAGAAGACGGTGAAAAGAATCATCGCTATTCGTCAGATGACGTCCAGAAGAATGGCGCTGGCGCAGTTCGCCGTTTAACAAAGTATGGCAAAACGTTCTTTTGAAAGTTTTTGCGCAAAATGTTGAAATCGGAAAATAAAATAAATATGAGAAGCGGTGAAAATTGCTTTTCTCCGGAAAAACCCTTATCAAGGGAAGATATAAAAGGGTTCATAAAACAAGGGAAGGAATGTTTTAATGAAGTGATTCCGCTCCTGAATTTGATTAACTGGGAAAAATACGGCGAGAAGATGGACGAATGGCCGCTTGCCCGCGATCTCCGCTTTGTTATCAGAGAAATAATCAGAAACGACAGCGGAGCGTCGCCCGACCTCGCGCGTTTCCTGAAAAGTTCCGCATGGAGAATCAGGTGGGGAATAATTTCCGTTCTTTTAGACGAAGAAGTAAAGGACCCTGCACTTGTCCCTTTTCTAATTCTTCTTCTGGAAGATGAAAATAAGTCAATCCGCAGGGGAGCGGTCCGCCTTCTTGCCGTCCAGCCGTCGGAGGATACCGGCGCAATCCTCGCCGAAGTCCTCGTAAACGAAAAAGACCAGTTCGTTCTTATAGACGTTGCGAAAGGCCTGCTTGAAAGGGGCGATGCGCGCGGGGAAAAAGTTATGAGAAAAATTCTTTTTGACTCTCCCCACTGGGCGGCGCGCGCCTCGGCGGCAAGGTGTCTGGGAATTGTGAAAAACAACGAAGCGTTTAACCTTCTGACCGATGCCCTTCCGAAAGAAGGTTTTCAGCCGGTGGTTTCTCAGATAATAGAGAGCATCAGAAGACACACCGGCCTTACCGATGACGATGTCCGCAGGAGGTGGCTGAATGTCCGCTAAAAATGTTTTTATCCCGGTAGAAGCCGCCGTCGGTCTAACGGGGTTTGCTGCTGCGGGTGTTATTTTTGTTTTTTCCGCTGCGGCGCAGGCGGGCATTCTGGATTCCCGTCCTGCGGAAGAATTCTTATCGGCTGATGAAGTGAAAAATTTAATTGACAGGGGGAGCGAAGTGATTACCGAGGCGGTCGCCGCTTTTGAGAAACTGGATAAAATCGACTGGGAAGGATGTCCTCAGAGCCAGACGGTTCAACCGCTTGGAAAAGATATTGTTCATATTTTAAGCGAAGTCATAAAAAATGATATTTCAGCGGTCGACCTCTTTTTGAAAATGCTCAAGGAAGGAACATTCCGCGAGCGCTGCGGTATTATGTGCGTTCTGATTAAGGAAAAAACGGCTGACACCCGTCTCGTTCCGGTTCTTGCCGGGATGATTGACGCTGAAAAAGCGGTCAGGATGAGAGCTGTTTATCTTCTCGGAATTCAGGACGGCGAAGAAGCCGTCAGGATTCTCCGGAAAGCGCTGAAGACCGAGAAGGACATTAAAATCAGGCAGGACGCCGCCGCTGCTCTGGCAGGGCGCGGGGATAAAAAGGGAATTAAAGTTCTGGAAAACGACCTGCGGAGCGCCGACGCGCATTTTCGCGCGGAGACCGCCCAGCGGCTCGGCAATATCCGGAGGAAAGAGATTTTACCTCTCCTGGAAAAAGCAATCAGAAAAGAAAAAAGCAGTATGGTGGTCGCCGCTCTTGTAAGTTCCATCCGCAGGCACACGGGCAAGACGGACGATGAGGTGAGACAGGAGTATCTGGGGCAACCGTAATAAAAATGAAAGGCAAAATCAAAATTATTCGCAAAGGCGGGAAAGAAATCTGGCAGAGGATTGTTCCGCTTTATCAGGCAGGGAGAGATTTTGACCTGCTTTTCTGGCAAAAAGCGGGTTCGCAGGCAAGATTTTCTGCCGCATGGCGAATGCTCGGAGAATATGAAATGTTAAGAGGGAGAAAGAATGGAAATAAGTTCAGATTACGAAGATCTTTTCAAAACATTCAACAAGCATAAGGTTAAATATCTGGTGATAGGCGCTTATGCGGTGATTTACTACACAGAGCCGAGGTATACGAAAGATATTGATGTGTGGGTGAAACCGGACAGAAGCAATTCGGAAAGAGTTTATGAAGCGCTGAAAGAGTTCGGGGCTCCCTTAAGTGGTATGGATATAAATAAAGATTTTTTCACAAAAAAAAATATGGTTTACCAGATAGGGGTTGCTCCTGTGAGAGTGGATGTATTGATGGGTATCGAAGGTGTTGATTTTGATAAGAGTTGGAAAAATAGAGAAAAAGTAAAGTATGGCAGGACAATGATTAATTTTATCGGCATGGCGGATTTGATTAAAAACAAGAGAAAGGCAAAAAGAAAAATAGATGAAGTGGATATTGAAATGCTGCTTAAAGCGAGGAAAATGAGAGCGGCGGAAAAATGATTAAAAGAATTAGAACCGTCCCCATTTTTCCCTCGAGGGGTGAGAGATGAGAATTGTTTTAGTTAAGCCGTCTAATTTAGGAGATCATATTCAACCGTCTCTGGGTTTGGGTTATCTGGCTACTTCTGTAAGGGAATTGCATAAGGTTTTTATCCTTGATTGCTTCAAACAAAAAGTGAAGATTAAAGATATACCGAAAGAAATTTTAAAATTCAACCCTCAAGTTGTTGGAATCCAGTGTTTAACCTTTGACATTTTTAATGTGCGGAGTATTCTTAATTCAATAAAACTTGCAGACAAAGCAATTATCACTGTGGTCGGGGGGCCGCATATATCAGCTTTACCGTATCAAACGCTCGGATTTTTCGGCGATGTATGCGATTTCGGTTTTATCGGCGAGGCAGAAACAGGCTTTCCGAAACTGATTCAGGCAATTGAAGACCGAAATTTTGAAAATATAGAAGGGCTTATAAGGCGGGAAAACGGAAAAATTATTATCAATGACAAGGTTTTAATTGATGATTTGGATTCATTAGGTCAACCTTCGTGGGATATTTTAAAACCCGAGGAATACCCGCCGTCTCAGCATGGAGCGTTCTTCAGCCAATTTCCCATCGCTCCGATTATTACCACCCGGGGCTGTCCTTATAATTGTACATTTTGTTCAGTTCCCGAACTTTGCGGAAAAAAACTAAGACATCACAGTGCGGAATATGTCTGCGATGAAATAAAATACCTTTATCAAAAAAGGGGCATTCGTGAATTTCATATTATAGATGACGGTTTCACCACGGATATCAATTATGCAAAGCATGTCTGTTCAGAAATTGCTTCTCTGAACCTGAATCTTTCTTTCGCCACTCCGAATGGAATTAGAATGGAGGCAGTGGATGATGAACTTTTATTGTTGATGAAAAAATGCGGATTTTACAGTCTTTCCGTCGCTCCCGAATCCGGCTCGGAACAAACGCTGGCTCGTATCCGTAAAGGTTTTGATAAAGAAAAAATTAACGAGATTTGCGCAAAAATCAAAAAGTTTGGTTTTGACCTTGCCGGGTTTTTTGTCATTGGTTTTCCCTGGGAGACAGAGAAGGAAATTGAAAAGACAATATCTTTTTCAACTTCGCTGGGCCTAATGAGGGCAAACTTCTTTTGTTTTCTTCCTCTTCCGGGCTCGCAGCTTTACCGGGAACTTCTGGCAACCGGAGAAATTGAAGACATTGACTGGAGAAATTTCTATTTTATGAATGCGCCGTATGTGTCTGCGGCTGTAACGCGGCCGCTTCTTTTGAGTTTGAAAAGAAAAGCATTTCTCAATTTTTATCTTCGTCCGGATATATTCTGGAATAATCTTATCAGGATAAAAACCTTGCGGCATTTGTGGTTTTTGTTAAAAAGAGCTTACAGGTGGTTGATGAAATGGTAAATACAAAGCAGAAAATTTTAACTATTTTGTTTTTAATCTTTGCGCTTGCTTTTGCCGTAAGGACTCTGCCGACCTTAATGCCGACCTTTGCGAGCGGCAGGGCGATATTCCACGATACGGACCCCTATTATCATATGCGGCGGGTGGTCAATATGCTGAACAATAAATTCAAGATGATTGGATTTGATTATTATCTGAACTATCCTCAGGGCGGGGTAAGTTTCTGGCCCTCCGGTTATGATAAACTTCTTGCGGGTTTTATATGGGTGGTGAACGCGGGAAAATTAACCAAGCAGTCAATGGAATTAACCGCCTGCTGGTTCCCGCCGCTTCTGGGCGCCGCCACAATTTTTATTATTTTTCTTATCGGCAGAACGCTATTTTCGGATAGTGTTGGATTGCTCGCGGCATTCTTACTTGCGCTCCAGCCCATGCATATAGGCTATACGGAGTTAGGCAAGATTGACCAGCATTCGGCGGAACCCTTTTTCGCGTTTCTGATGTATTATTTCTTTATAAGGATTTTAAAGTCGCAGCGTTCAAATGTCAAATGCTTAACCGGCTCGCCGTACTTCTGGTCGGTATTAACAGGTATAGGAATATGGCTCGCGTATATGATGTGGTCGGGAACAACTCTGTATATTATACCGCTTTTTGCGGCAATGTATTTGCTTCTTTTTCATTTTTCAAAAGAAGATATGCCCCGATATATTAACTGCTGTATTATAACAACGCTGACCGCTCTGGTTCTTTTGCTGTATCCGTGCCTTACTTCCTGGTGGGGAAAGCGGCTGTTGTTTGCTCACGACGGTCTTTCTCTTTTTCAGATTTCTCTCTTGACGGGGATACTTCTGTTTTTTGCTCTGCACAAGGCGGTTATTCATTTAATCAGGCCGGCAAAGGCGAAGATTGCCACCGTGCTCTTTACGATAGTTTTTCTATTTTCAGGCATTTTTATTTTCAAAATTTTTGCCCCGCAGATATTTAAGGTGATTACAGAGGGGTTGGCGCTATTGGCAAAAAAGGGAGATGCGTCCTATCATGTCTGGCTTACGACAATCGCTGAATATGTTCCCCTGGTCTTTATTGACGGGCGGTTCATCTGGCGGAGAGCGGTATATTCTCTTTCCTGGGGTATTTTTCTTATTCCTTTAGGAATACTGTTTATGTTCACAACGCAGGTAAACAAAGCGGCTGCTATTTTAGTTACACTGGTAACGGTCTTTCTGGGTTTACTGGCATTCCAGCAGTCCCGCTATTGCTACATCTTCGGTCTTAATGTCGCTTTGCTTTCCGCATTTGCGATATTTGTAATTTATGATTTTCTGAAGACCAAAAAACCCGTAGTAATTAAACTAAGCGCCGGATTTGAAAACTGGCTCGAGAAACTCAAAAGCAGATTCCCTTTCAGGAAATGGCCGCATTTCGGCATTGATACTGTTTTCCTTATATTCATATTATTTATGCTTCTGAAACATTCGCAGATGCTTTCCGCTTCTTTGTTCTCTCAGCCGCACGGGCCGATACTTACGTTTGCGGACTGTGAAACATTGGAATGGCTCAGGGACAACACGCCGGTGACGAGCGGCTATGATAAACCCGTAGAAAAGCCGGAGTACGGCATAATGAATGTCTGGGACTGGGGTCATTTTATTGAATATATTGCCGAACGCCCCGCCGCGGTCAACCCTTACGGTATGGGGATAGATAAAATGGTGAATTTCTATCTGGCGAAGACAGAGGAAGAAGCAAATAAAGTTATGGAGGAAAATAACTGCAGGTATGTCCTGACAAGCGACCCTCTGCCCATTGTGGAATCCCTGAGACAAATCTCTCTTAAATATCCGGACGAGACATACAAACTTTTACAGTTTGAGGGTCCGATGCTGAAAGTACCCAAAAGCGAATTTCTGCAGCTTATGGGGATAAAACTCCATCTTCACGACGGCGCCAAGCCCTTTGTGCCGGATATGGAAGTTGAAGGTCTCAGCCGCTACAGACTGGTTTATGAGTCGCCGGAAGGTTCGGAAATTCAATACATGGGCGGGCCGGTAAACACTTCAAAGCTTAAACTTTTTGAGCACATAAAAGGAGCGGTATTCAGAGGTAAAACAAAGCCGGAAACCGATATAGAGGTCTCCCTGAAAATCCAGACAAATATAGGAAGGCAGTTCCTTTACCGCAATGTATTCAAGGCGGGCCTCGACGGGCGCTACGAACTGATACTTCCCTACAGCACCGAAGGAAACAATTATCCCGTTCTGGCGCAGGAAGATTACGAAATAAAGGCGGGTAAAAAGACCTTTAAATTAAAGGTTAATGAAGAGGATGTAATCAATGGCAAAATTATCTCCTAAAATCATTCTGCTTATTTTAGCGCTATTGAGCATATTCATATACAGGTCAGTTTCCTTTATAGGTAAGAAATCAATCGGCTTTGACGAGATTTTTTATTCTGCCGCAGGTTATGCCGCATGGACAAGACATAATTACTCCGTTTGTCTTGAAAATCCGCTCCTGGCAAAGCTGTGGGTGTCTTTGCCGCTGTTGTTTCTTAAACCGGCGCTCCCGGGTTACCTGGAAGTTCCTGAAAATCATCCGCACTCCCATTTTATTTTTGGCGCTCGATTTTTTTCGGAAAACTCCGGACAAAGAGAAAAAATCCTTTCACTCAGCAGGGGGATGGTGCTTATTGTTTCCGTAATTTTTGCGGGTTTAGTGTTTGTCTTTTCAAGGCAGATTTTTGGTTTGGTCCCCGCGCTCATCTCGTTTTTCCTTTATACCTTCAGCCCGAATATACTTGCTTACTCGGGCTTTGCCACCACGGATTTAATAATGAGTTTCCTGCTCTTTTTGTTTGTTGCCGTATCCGTTAAAACATTCAGGAAAACCGGAATCAGTTGGTATATTTATACGGGAATTATCCTCGGTCTGGCATTTTTGACAAAGTTCAGCGCTTTTATTCTCTTGCCGCTTATGGCTGTTTTTATAATTTTGGCGAGATTGAAAGAAGACCTGAAACCGCCGCAGAGGGAAAGAATCGTTGAATATACGGGAATAATCCTCTTGTCAGCGGCGATAATTGTGTTGCTTGGTTACAGAGTAATTCACATCGGCGAGTATGTAAAGGGTCTGGCGCTTATTCTTCCGATGGTTATGAGCGCGCAGGGTCTTGGAGCCGTGTATCTTGCGGGAAAATATTTTCAGGGCGGGTTGTGGTATTATTATCCGGTTGTTTTTCTGCTGAAGACGCCCGTTCCCGTAATAATCCTTATTATATCCGCTTCAGTATCTCTCTGGAAACGCCGGACTCTTGTAAAATATGCGGACTTAATATATCCGCTTTCAGCGGCGCTGGTAATATTTTTGTGCATTACGGGAAGCAGATATCAGACAGGGATGAGATTTCTTCTTCCGGTGCTCCCGTTTTTATTTCTATGGATTGGCGAGGAGGCGTATTCTTTATGGCAGAAAAAGGGCTGGGCACGGGCGGCGGTAATTCTCCTGGGTTTATGGTACATCGCCTCATCCGTCGGGATACACCCGCATTATCTGGCATATTTCAATGAGTTTACCGGCGGTCCGAAAAACGGATATAAATTTTTAGCGGACTGCAATATTGACTGGGGGCAGGATTTGAAAGGGCTTAAAAAGTATCTGGATAAAGAAGGGAACCCCCATATTGTTTTGTCATATTTCGGTAATGACGACCCGTCGTATTACGGCATAAAGTTTCAGAAGATGGCTTTCAGGAGCAGGATAGAACGGCAAGGCGAACCGATAGAAAGTTTTTCCAAAGAAAAACAACTGCTTGCGGTCAGCGCCACGAATATTACCGGAGTTTATTATCCCGGACAGGAAAAATTCTTTCAATGGCTGAAAGGTCTGAAACCTGTAAAAAGAATCGGCTATTCAATACTGGTCTATGATATTACCGATTCTGCAGAGGCATACGAGGAAATGGGAAAATTGTATGAATCCCAGAATAAGCCGGACGAGGCGGAGAGAGCGTTTTCAAGAATGAAAGAGATAAGAAATGGATAATAGAAAACTAACAAAGATTAGCATTTTTGGGAAATTAATTACCTCCGTCCCCATTAGGAGATTAGCCGATGTCTGATTTAGTGCCTGTCGAAGTGATAGCAAATAAGATATTTTTAATTCGCGGACAAAAGGTGATGCTTGACAAGGACTTGGCAGAATTATATGGAGTTCCAACGAAAAGATTAAATGAGCAGGTAAAAAGAAACATAAGGCGTTTTCCCGAAGATTTTATGTTTCAGTTAACTTCCGAAGAGAAAAACGAACTGGTCGCAAATTGCGACCGGTTCAAAACATTGAAACATTCGACTGTAGCTCCATATGCTTTCACAGAGCAGGGCGTCGCGATGCTCTCAAGCGTGCTTAATAGCGAAAGGGCAATAGCGGTTAATATTCAGATAATGCGGACATTTACGCAGATGAGGCGGATGATGCTTTCTTACAGGGATTTGAAAGAAAAAATAGAGAAGATGGAAAGTAAATACGATAAGCAATTCCGGATTGTGTTTCAGGCGCTGAAACAGTTGCTGGAGCCGGAACCGGTTCCGCCAAAAGGGAAAATAGGATTTTAAGTGAATAAAAAAATGATTCAGGGACACGGAAAATTGAGAAAAAGAATATGAATAAATTAGCCGAGAGCAGAACGAGGCATTTTGAAGAGGCGAATGCCGACTTCAGGGTGTGCTTTGTCTATTTCGGGCTGGCGTTCGCGCAGAGAATTGGAATGATTGGGAGATTAACCGATGTCTGATTTAGTGCCGGTAGAAATAATTGCGGGCAAGATTTTTCTCATCAGAGGGCAGAAGGTGGTGTTGAGTTTTCATCTGGCAGAACTTTACGGCGTGCAGACAAGAGTTCTGGTTCAAGCAGTAAAAAGAAATATTGAAAGATTTCCGGAAGATTTTATATTTCAACTGAAAGTTTCCGAGGCGGACACGCTGGTCTCACAAAATGTGATACCACATAAGAAATATCTCGGCGGTTATATGCCGTACGCTTTTACTCAGGAGGGTGTGGCAATGCTGTCAAGTGTTTTGCGAAGTAAAAGAGCGGTGCAGATTAATATCAGTATAATGAGGGCATTTGTAAGGATACGGGAATATCTGGCGACGCATAAGGATGTTTTGAAAAAACTTGAGGAACACGACAGGCAGATAAAGACGATATTCGGGGTGATAAATAAGATGCTGCTGCCGCCGAAACCGAAGAAGAAGGGAAAAGTAGGATTTTAGATGATTAAAAGAATGCTCCTAAAACTCGGGAAAATTGGGAAATTAATTACCTCCATCCCCATTATTTTTTCCTCTAAGAGTTTAAGGAGCCATTTTGGCACCTTAAAGAGGGGGGAGCATTCCAAGTATTTGCCATATGTTTTTACCGGGCAGGGAGTTGCAATGTTCTGCGGGAGGAAAAAATGAGAACTAAAAAGTCAATAAGAGAAAGAAAAGCGGATTACGGAACAGTGCAGAAAAACAAGCATACCATTGATGCCGTATTATCGGGAATTTCCGAAATTTCTTTATCCGATAAAGAAATTTTAAATGAAATTATAGCAAAGAGGATTATTGAAGAAAAACGCAGTCTGATTTTTCAGGATTATCAGGAATCTTTAAAGGACTACAAAAAAGGAAGTGTTGAATCGGGCGATGTAGATGATTTATTTGATTCTTTAAAAAAATGATAAATTTGATTTGGGGTAAAAGATTTAAGAAAAACTTCAAAAGATATTTTTCTATGCATCCGGAAATGGAGAGCAGAATAAGGGGTAAATTGAAGGTTTTTGTTGAAAATCCGTATGCTCCGGAATTGCGTAATCATAAGTTGTCAGGGCAACTTAAAGGTTTGCGGGCTATTATTGTTGATTATGATTGCCGTATAGTTTTTGCGTTTATTGGGAAAGATGCGGCTCTGTTGATTGGAATTGGAACTCATGATGAACTGTATTGATTTACGGGAAGAATTGAAAAGATTGATGTGCCGTTTAGAAATTTCAAGATGTGCAGGGGTTTAAGTGAATAAAAAAATGATTCAGGGACACGGAAAATTGAGAAAAAGAATATGAATAAATTAGCCGAGAGCAGAACGAGGCATTTTGAAGAGGCGAATGCCGACTTCAGAATGTGCTTATTTAACCGGCTGGTGTTTCTCTTTTTTTGCGGAATAAATACCCAAACCGCCAAGCGTGAGAGATATGATGATTACGACAAGAAAGAAAATAGAGAGTTGATCCATGCTTATTCTCCTGTTTTACTTAACAAAATCCCCATTATAAAAAGAATGGTAAAAACTACGACGCCGAGGATAAAGGCAAGGTTTGTTATTTTTTCGGGCGTAATTATTTTACCGAGAATTACGGCAATAAAATCCGCCTGGCAAAGATTGAGAAAAACTCTTGATAATTCTTTTCGCTGGGTTTTATCAAATTTCATACGCTCAAATTCTATTAAAAGTGAAAATTTCTGTCAAGTTGGTTGGGAAAAAAAGTTTGGAAAAAAAGAATATAAAAATGAAGAGATTATCTGAAAGCAGAACGAGGCATTTTGAAGAGGCGAACGCCGACTTCAGAACTGCGTTTGTCTATTTCGGTCTGGCTTTCGTGCAGAGAATTGAAATGATTGGGAGATTAGCCGATGTCTGATTTAGTGCCGGTAGAAATAATTGCGAATAAGATTTTTTTAATTCGCGGACAAAAGGTAATGCTGGACCGTGACTTAGCCAAACTCTATGGCGTGCCAACAAAAGTTTTTAATCAGGCGGTAAAAAGAAATATAAGGCGTTTTCCCGAGGATTTTATGTTTCAGCTAAATAAAGAAGAGTTTGAAAATTGGAGGTCACAAATTGTGACTTCCAATATCTCCGCAAAGATGGGATTGAGAAGATGTCCGTATGCATTTACCGACAATGGTATTGCGATGTTATCGAGTGTTTTAAATAGCGAAAGGGCGATAATGGTAAACATCAGTATAATGCGGGTTTTTTCGAAACTGAAGCAGTTAGCTCTCAGTCACAGTGAATTATTGAGAAAAGTCGAATCGCTGGAAAGAAAATACGGTGAACACGATAAAAAAATTGCAGTTATATTTCAGGCGCTGAAACAGCTGCTTGAGCCGTCGCCGCCGAAGAAGACGGGGAAAATAGGATTTTAAATGATTAAAAAAATGATTCTGAAACTTGGGAAAGGGAAAAAGTACCTGCCTCATCAGCAGGCAGGTACACAGATTGCGCAGAAGATGAAAGCAAGCTTTCATGCTACAAATTTAATTATTGTAGCCTGCGAGCTTGCTCGCATCTGTTATTTGGTTGTGGCTGAAAGCCGCATTAGGGGAATATGAAGAGATTATCTGA
>JBDRMV010000016.1:0-19824 GCA_043811795.1 bacterium
AGAAAAACATTGAAGACGACAAACTTGTCTTTAAAACTGGCAAACCTGTGGAAATTACTAAACATATGACAAGCGCGGACGGAAGAGAGCGCTGGTTCCATGCCGTAAAGGTTCCGCAGTTTGATGATAAAGGAAATATCACAGGGCTTATTGGCATTGTAAGGGACATAAGCAAGAGCAGGAAGGCGGAAGAAATCCGTAAGAAATATGAATTCATGGCTAATACTTTAAATGAATTTATGACTCTTGTTGACAGAAACTATGTTTATACCGCAGTTAACGACGCTTACTGCAGAGCGCATAATAAGAAAAGAGAAGAAATAATAGGCAGAACCCTTAAAGACGTGTGGGGCGAAGAAACGTTTAACAAGATAATAAAAGGTTACATGGACAGATGTTTTGCGGGCGAAGAAGTGCATTACCGGGAAAATTTTAAGTTCCCGGCGCTGGGAATCAGGTGTTTTGATATTGCCTGTTATCCGTATAAAGGTACAACAGGAGCAATCAGTCACGTGGTTGTTATAACCCGCGATATCGCCGAGAGCAAAAAAGCGGAAGAGAAACTGCAGGAGAGTGAGGAACATTATCGAAGTTTAATTGAGGAAACCCATGATATGATACAGAGTGTTGCACCGGATGGCCATTTTATATTTGTTAACACCGCGTGGTTAAAAATACTTGGTTATACAGTAAATGATATAAAGAATATGACGGTTTTTGATATTATTCACCCGGATTCGCTGAAACATTGTCAAAAATTGTTTCAAAAGATTATGTCAGGAAAAACCGCACATAACATTGAAGCGGTGTTCGTAACTAAGAATGGGGAAAATATTATAGTTGAAGGAACCGCTGTCGCGCGTAAGCAAGGGAACAGAGTAATAGCGACGCAGGGATTTTTTAGAAACATTACCGAGCGCAAGAAAGCGGAGGACATGTTGAAAGATGCTAAAGAGTACACAGCCAACATCATAGAATCAATGATTGATATTTTGATTGTGACTGATTCGGATGGAAAGATAAAAACTGTGAATCAAGCGAATCTAAATTTGCTGGGATATAAAAAAGAAGAGATCATTGCACAACCCGTTGGCAAACTTTTTGCAGAAGAAGAAGAAGAAGAAGAAGAAGAAGAAGAATTTCATATGCGCACTTTCAAGAAAATAATCAAAGAAGGACATATAACAAACTACAGAACAAGTCTTAAGACAGCATCGGGCAAAGAGATTCCTGTAATCCTTTCCGGTTCTTCATTGAGGGATGAGAAAAAAAATCTGATAGGCATGGTTATAGTAGTCAAAGATATGGCCGAGCAGGATAATTTGCAGAAAAGAATGTTACAGCAGGCGAAACTTGCCAGTATAGGTCAATTGGCCGCCGGAGTCGCACACGAGTTGAATAATCCTCTTACCACAATTGTTGCTATGAGCGATTTACTTTCTTTGACACTGGAAAACATTTTAAAGAAAAATGACAGAAAGAATCTTCTCATGATTAAAGAGGCAGGTTTAAGGATGAAAAAAATTATTGACCGACTTCTCTCTTTCAGCCGCCCGGCAGAGAAGAAAACCGGCGAAAAAGTGAATTTAAATTTAATAATTAAAAAGGTATGCGCTCTGTTTGAAACTGAAATAGAAAAAGAAAGGATTACCGTTGAAAAGAATTTAACGCGTATTCCCTATGTCCTGGGTGACAGCGACAGGGTAATGGAAGTATTGATTAATTTGTTTTCAAACAGCATGGATGCGTTAAAGAATAAACAAAATAAAAAAATAACGGTCGCAACGTCGTATAACGAAAAAGAAAAATTACTGTGTGTAAAATTCGGGGACAACGGGAAAGGCATGAGTGAAGACGTTATGCATAGGATATTTGAGCCGTTTTTCAGCGGTAAAGAGAAAAAAAGTGGAACGGGCCTTGGGTTGTCAATTGTTTATGAGATACTGAATAACCACGGAGGGTGTATTGAGGTCTGCAGCAAGGAAGGCAAGTTTACGGAATTTGTCATCAGTTTTTCCGTAGACAGCCGGGGCAGGCGGGTAATACCCGAAAAAGATACGGGACGACCGGGGATACTGATTGTGGACGACGACCCGGCGGTTGTAGAGTTCATAAAAGAAAGTTTGAGGATGGAAAACAAATACGAGATATTTACAGCTTTAGACGGATTTCAGGCGGGACAGGAAGTGGCAAAGCGGAATCCTAACCTGGTTATTCTTGATATTTTTCTTCCGGGCATAGACGGGTTTAATGTCTGCAGAAATATCCGCGGAAGAAAAAACGGGATTAAGATTATAGCTATTACGGGGAGAGATACGGAGGAGAACAGGATAAAAATTTTAGAGGCAGGAGCGGACGCTTATCTGATAAAACCGTTCAGCAAGGCGAATTTACTGAAAAATGTAGAATCGTTATTGAGCAGGAGTACAGGAGGATGTGTTGTAAATCCAGTAGATGTAAGGAAATGATTAAATAAGAGAGGGCAGGGGAGCCCCAAAATACCGCTTGCCGGCGATGGTTTTGGTGAATTCCGCCTACCCTCATTTTATTATAGCAAAAAGTGGGCATTAAACCCATTTTGCGGTAGGAATGAAGAACCGAGACGGAAAAGATGGGTTAAAAGAGGATGGGTAAACAATGAGCAGAATACTGGTTGTGGATGATGAAAAATCTATTTTAGATACCTGCCGGCAGATTTTGATTTTAAAAGGTTATGAGGTTGCCGTAGCAGACAGTTTAACCGTTGCGCTTTCTAAATTAGAATCCCAAAAATTTGATTTAGTGATTACGGACTTGAAGTTAAAAAGTGAAAAAGGGGAATATTTAATAAAAGAAATTAAAACAAAATATTCTGATACGGGTGTTATCGTGATGACGGGCTATGTTGATATACAGAGCGCCGTTGAATGTATGAGACTTGGAGCGTCTGATTATTTGCCGAAACCCTTTGAAATGCGGGAATTGCTCGGTAAAGTTGAGAAATATTTTGAGAGCGTAAATTTAAAGAAAACGGTAAGTAAACTAAAAGACGTTGTGGCGCTTTATCATGTTGCCATGGCGATTGCCCAGTTGAAACCGCTGGATGAGGTGCTTGCCCTTATTTTGAGAAATGCGGAAAAAGAAGTGAGAGCGGACGGAGGTTCCATTGCCTTGTGGTCGAATGAATTACAGACACTGGTCATTAAAGTTGCCAGCGGCGAGAACAAGGATAAAGCTCTTGGAATGTGTTTCCGCCTGGGAGAGAGAGTCTGTGGTTATGCGGCGGAAAAAAAAGAACCCGTTTTACTGCAGGACGAGTTGAATACTGACCCGCGTTTCAGGAACGAAGAGGTGTATGACGGGGTCAAGTCCGGGATGAGCGTCCCGATGCTTTTACAGGACGAGCTCGTAGGAGTACTCAACCTGCGGCGCACAATCAAAGAAGACAAATTCACGCAGGATGACCTTGATAAAGCATTTGTTCTGGCAGAAATAGCAGCGCTTGCGATTTCCAATTCCAGGGTGTTTGACAAGATGAAGGAACTGGACGGCCTTAAAAGTCATTTTTTATCAACGGTCAGCCATGAACTGCGCACTCCGATAACATCCATTAAAGCGTCGATAGATTTGATGGATAAAATAAAAGATAAAGAACAATTACAGAAGTTTATAGAAATTACCAGACGAAATATTTCACGAATGGAGCGTTTGATAAAGGATTTGCTTAATTTTTCCCAATTTGAACAGGAAACACTGCTGATTTATAAGAAAACAATTAATTTTAATCAGGTTTTATCAGATTCAATAGAAACGGTTAAAAGCAGAGCTGAAGAAAAAAAGATTACTTTTACAACAGGGACAATAAAATCGGCAAGAGTGAACTGCGACCCGGAAAGGATGGAACAGGTCATCACTAATTTAATTAATAACGCAATTAAATTTTCTCCTGAAAAAAGCAGAATAGAAATTTCCTTAAAAAAAGAAGAAAAATATTTGAATTTTTCGGTAACCGATGAAGGGAAGGGAATTATGCCGGAAGAACAGAAAAAGATTTTTGAAAAGTTCTCCCAGGTTGACCGTTCGCTTTCCAGGGCCACGGGCGGTTTCGGCCTCGGTCTTTCTATCGTAAAACAGATTGTGGAACTTCACGGGGGTGTTGTCTCTGTCGAGTCGCCGCCCCGCGGGCGGAAAAAAGGCGCCAGATTCATAGTAAAAATCCCAAGATAAAAATAACAGATGTCCACAAAAAAGGTTATTCTTGCTGCTTTGTTATTTTGTTACTTCAGTAATTCTTTTCTTTTTGCTTCCGCAATAATTACCGAATCTTCTTCTGCGGATTACGGGAATGGCGAATTTGAGCGTCTTGTAATTTCGGACGACAGAATAAAATGTGAAAACAACTGGACGGAATTAAGCGGTGCTCTCGGGCCTCTCAGAGAATTTGATATAGCGGGAGAAGACCGGGCAGTTCTCTTCGGCGGGATTTCCTCCACGAGCGTGGATGCGGTTTTTTTTGAAAATGAAACGTATGTTTTTAATGCAGAAAGCGAGCGCTGGGAAGCGGCGGCGGTTTCTCCGGCGCCGTCGGCGAGAGTTTCATTCGCAATGTCGGGTGACGGGAACGGTAATATCGTTCTTTTCGGCGGTTTTGACGGGGTGTACTGTGATGACACATGGATTTTTTCAACGGCGGAAAAAAAGTGGGAACAAGTTGCCTGTTCAACGTATCCTTCCGCCCGGATTAAAATGGATATGGCGAAATTAACGGACGGTCAACTGCTGCTCTTCGGCGGCTACAGGGCGGGCGGATATTTCAGCGATACATGGAGTTTTGACACAACGGCGAAGGACTGGACACTGCTTAACTCCACGGGGCCCTCTGCCCGCTCTGATTACGGCATTGCCAACTGCGGGGACGGCAAGGTCGTTCTTTTCGGCGGCGCCGGCGGGAGCGTTTTAGGAGATACATGGATTTTTGAGGCAGGCCACTGGACGGATGTATCATCTCTGAACACGGCTATAAAAAAGAGAGAAGGACCGGAAATGACTTATGATGCAGACATAAACAGGGTTATACTTTTCTCCGGCAAAAGAACGATTTTATCCCCGCCGCAATATCCTTCGAATATCTGGATATTTAATCCGCAGGACAACAAATGGAAGGAGATAACCGCTTTTGGCGCGTCTCCTTCCGGAAGAAAAAACGGCGGCTTCTGTTATCTCAAAAATTACGGCAATATCCTTTTCGGCGGCGAAGACGACAATGGGATTTTTTCAGACCTCTGGAAATTTGTCATTTCATCCTCGGGCGCTTATGTTTCAAAGGTCTATGATACGGGCATTTCCGTCAACCCTGTTGATTACAAAAACATTTTATGGGCGGGGGTGGAAAACATAAAATTTCAACTTGCCGCATCTTTCGACGTATCATCAGGTTTTGTTTTTATGGGGCACGGGGGAGAAAACACTTTTTACGAGACATCGGGTTCTTCAATTTCATTACTGAACGGGGAAAGATTTATAAAAGCAAAGTTATTTTTTGAATGCGAGCCGGAAAACATCAATTCAAGATACCTTTCAAGTTTTTCCGTCAGGTACAATCACGAGCCGGAAATCCCCTCTTATTTTGAACACTGGTCTTTTTTCCCGAAAGGGAGTTCTATTTCGGAAACGGGACCGATGTTTAAGTGGCAAAACTGCTTTGATGCCGACAATGATGCGCATACTTATGAAATTCTTGTTTCAACGGCTGATGACTTCGGCGTTTTTTTCTCTTCGGCGGGAATTTTAGAACAGGTGGGGTCGCAGGAGCGCTCTTTTTATATTTCCGAGGAAGTTTTTCCCGAGGGAAAGTATTTTTGGAAGGTCAGGGCAGGGGATGACTACGGCTATGGGGAATTTTCCGAAACATGGAATTTCTATATTGATACGACGCCGCCCGCGGCGGTAACCGATTTAACGGCGGAAAAAATTGTAAACGAAAAAGGAACAATAAAACTTTCATGGACCGCTCCCGGCGATGACGGTACGTCGGGGAATCTTGTAAACGGATTTTTCAGGATTAAATATAAGCCGCTCCGCAGTATTTTAACCTGGGGTGAGGAACTTGACGAGATTGTCGTTTCAACATCGGTGAATGCAGGAGATAAGATGGCTTATAAGATTTCGGGTATTCAGGACGGAACGAGTTATTTTTTTACGGTCTGTTTTGAGGATGAGGCGTTTGAGGAAGAGAAAAATCTTGGTGAAATTTCAAACAATGCTTTTGCATGGACCGATTCAGCGCCATCCGTAAGTATAGCGTCGCCCGCTTTTTATGAAATATGGCGGGAAACCGGGACGATTAAATGGGTGAGCGCGGATGCCGATGCAGGGGATGAAATTTTTTCCGGCATCTATCTGTCAACGAACAATGGAACTGACTGGTTTCCTCTCGCGGGAAATCTGCCGCAGAATACGACCTTATGGTTTATTAATACTTTTGAGTGTGAAAATTCCACAACATGTTTGGTAAAAGTTACCGCTCTGGATACGGCGGGGCTTGAAACAACGGAAACCTCGCCTCTTTTTGAGATAAGGAACGAGAATTTTCCGCCGGAAGTTAAAATTTTGCAGCCGTCGGAAGGACAAACCGTCGAAGGCGTTTTTGAGTTGAAATGGAGCGTTTCCGACAGAAATTTGACCGATTCGCACACTGGCTTTGTGTATATTTCAACGGATAATCTGACATGGGAGAATCTTTCACAGTCAGACGAAACGGCGCTTTTAGTTAATTCAGTCCTGTATCCGAATGACACATATTTTTTAAAAGTTCTCGTGCAGGATAACCGGAGCCCTCCTCTGGCGGGCGCCGCCTCCGTTTCAGCTTATTTACGGAATGAGAATCATCCTCCGTCGGGTTTTTCGTTATTAGAGCCGGAAGACGAGAGTATTGTAAATTTTGAAAATGTTACGTTCCGGTGGGAAGAGGCGCAGGATATTGACGGTGACGATGTCTCCTACATTTTTTGTTATTCGACGGAATCCGTGTTTCTTTCTTCTTCAGTCATTAAAACGGCGGATAATTTTCTGGAATTGAATCTTGAAGATACGACGGAATATTACTGGAAGGTTCAGGCGCTGGACTCAAAAGGTTACGCGCGTAACAGCGAAGAAGATTTTTCTTTTCTTATAAAAACGGGCAGTTTGACTGTTGTCGCCATTGAACCGCCGGACGGCGGTTATGCCGAAAATGTAACGGTTGTGACGGTAACTTTCAACCGCTCTTTGCCGGCGCAAAGCGTTAAAGCGGATAACGTCGGGGTTTTTGAAGAAGGCTCGGAAATTTCAGCGGCGGTGGCGCAGGTCGGCAGTTACAAAATTCATATAGCCGCGGTTTTTACGCCCTCAAAAGAATATCTTATCCGGTTGTCGGATAACATAAAAGATGATGAAGGGGGCTCTCTTACAGGGAAAAAGGAGTTCCGCTTCAAGACCCTGCTGCCTGCCTATACCGTCGGGACGCTGGAATTTCCGGATGAAAACATTACGGTTGTATTCTCGTCCTCCTCGGCGGCAGAGTCCTGTTTTGTCAGTGTTGAGAGGGACTATACGAGCGGATTGCAGTCAAGAAATATTCTTGAGAAAAGCCGCTCGTCGAAATTTGTGAATGACTTTTGCTTTCAGTTAAAAGCGCTGAATTCGGCTCAGGAGCCGGTTCAGTTTGAGGACGTTGTGGAGCTCAATTTCGGGCTAAACGCGGATTCGGGTTTTGTGGATAGAATTCCCGCGGAAAAGATATTTGTTCTGGAATACCGCATCGACGGAAATGATTCCGCCCCTCTTATCAGCCGCCCGTCCACCGCGTCCGGTGGCAGATGGGAAAAATGCGGGCAAGTCAATGAAGGTTCGCTGATAAAAATTTTTACGAAGGCCTTGAAGCCGTTTGCCCTTGCAGGGGTGAAACCCGTAAACAGCGGTTTTGCCGCTCTGAAAAATTACCCTAACCCTTTCAGTGAAACGACGGCGATATGGTTTGATAATCCACAGAGCAGCGTTGTTACAATGAAGGTTTTTGCCCTTACGGGTGAAACGGTCTTTTCAAAAAATTATCCTGCGACCGAGATGCCGATTAAATGGGACGGAAAAGATAATGCGGCGAACGACCTTCCGGACGGGATGTATGTTTTATTTCTTGAAACGACCGGGAACTCGCAGAAGAAATTAATCGGGATTTTAAGATAAATAAGAGTGTGGTCGTGAAAAGCAACCCTCCTTTACCTTTGGAGGGGATGACCGCGGAGAATTGTCCGCCTGTGGCGGATGATTCAGAGCACAATAAGGGGAAACGTCCCCTTATTGAGTCGAGCGACCGGGAATTACAGGCGAGAGAATAAGTGTAGTGGAGGAAAGTATGAAAAAAGTTCTTGTTATTGACGACGAGCAGGACATTGTTGAGGTTATCAGGTTTGCTTTGCAGGAAGAGGGTTTTGAAACGGCATTTGCGCTGGACGGCGCTGATGGTCTTAAAGAGGTTGAAAGGTTTAAGCCCGACGTAATCGTTCTGGATATAATAATGGAAAAGATGGACGGCGTAACGTTTGTAAAGCGGTTAAAAAAGGACATTCCGGTAATTGTGATAAGCGCCTGCGATAGCATGACGAGAGAAAGGGTGGAAAAGGAAATTAAGGTAAACAATTGGCTCGAGAAACCTTTTGAAATCAAGACATTGCTTGATGAAGTAAAAAAACAATTAAACGGGGCCGCCTGCCCGTGAAGATGATTAATTTATGGATAGGATAAGTATCAAGTTGCGAAAATTGAAAATATCAGTGAATTGCATTCCTGGTTTTCTTGGTATTTTAATTACAGGAGTTTACCCCGTTTTTTACGGGGCCCACATTTTTGCTTTTACGACGGCGGAGAATTTGTATTCCATAACCGATGCCCGCGCCCAGGGGCTTTCAAGAGCGCCTCTCGAAAATCCGGCTTTTTCAAAAGCGGAATTTCTCCGGTTCAGTTCGGGAGAACTCTACTGGAACACGCCTTTCCAGAAAGTGCAGTTTATGAAGCCGGGGAAGGTTTCGCTGGGCGTGGACGTTTCTCATTTTAAGACAAAGGCATCTGATGCCTGCGATGAGTTCGGGGATTACGGGAGTTTTTACCAGGAAGAGACCCTTATAAAATTTTCCGCCGCAAAACGCCTTAAAAAATTCGCCTTTGATTCGTCTTTTAATTTTATCACCCAGTCAATTTACAATTCCAAAAGTGCGGCTTACTCGGGCGACTGCGGTTTGTCTTTTGTTCCATTCGGAGACAAAATTGTCTCGGAGCAGGAAAGAATTATGCCGGTTTTTACGGGAATTTCTTTCCAGAATATTCTGTCTTCGCCTCTGGAGGCGGGGAGCGTTCAGGAAAACTTACCGAAGAATCTTCATCTGTTTCTCGAGTCAAATATCCTATCGGGGAAAATTTCTCTTTATTTCAGAAGGAGCGTTATGGATGTTTCCGCAAGAAAAGAGAAAAGAATTTTTTCGGGTATTGAATTAAAACCTTTCCGCGAAATAATTATAAGAGCCGGAAAGAACGATTTTGAGACCTCTTACGGCTTGGGGCTTAACATAGGGAGAGTAAATCTTGATTTTGCAAGTTCCGTCTCCGGGTGGGACACCCGCTTCGTCGCAAGCGTTTCTTTTGATTTTTCGTATGTGGGAGAAATATCCGAAGGCATAATAAAGGAAAAAAACAGGGAAATCAGCGCATTGAAGAAAGAAGTAAAAGATGCGAAAGAAACGCCGGAGGCCGTCACCGTTCAGGAGCGGGACTGGCTGATAAAAATGATTTCAAAAGCGCTTAACGAAATGAAAATGAAAAATTTCCCCGGCGCGCTTACGACCGTAAAAGATGTTCTAAGCAGATATAAGTATGAAGTAAACGGCGCAGCACCCAAAATTTCCCAAGAGGAAGCGAAGAAACTGGTTGTTAAAGCGAGAGACCTTATGGAAGAGAGAAAATACGATAAAGCGAAGGAAAGCATCATGACGGCTCTCAATGCAATTCAGGGAGATTCGGTTGCGGAAGAAATAAGTCATCTCGTTGACGCGTACATACAGATAGAACAGGGGAATTATCTTCTCGCAAAGGCAATTCTTGCCGAGGGCCTTATATTGAAACCCGATAGCGCCAAAATTTTAATTCTTCTTAACAGGGTTCAAAAATTTATGGAGGTGACAATAGAAAAATGAAACGGGAAATTTGTGTTATTTTTTTGATTTGCTGTTTGACCGGTTCTTTAAAAAGCGTCTCTCCTCAGGACGACTCTTTCAAAAGGGGCTCCGCCGAGTATATATCGGGGAATCTTGAAGAGGCATTGATTTATATTTATAAAGCGTACAAGCAGGAGCCGCAGAATGAAAAAGTTAAACAACTGTTGAGTGAGATATATGTGGAACTGTCGGCGAAATATCTGACCGAGGGCAATTATGTGGATGCGTCAAAGTATCTTGCCGAGGCGGAAAACCTTAATTACAGCAGGAAAAAAACTGGCAATCTCAGAAAGGCAATCGAAAAAATGAAAGAACCGGCAAAGCGCTCTCCGGTAGAAACCAAAAAGACAAGCGAAAAAGAAAAGAAACACTCTGCCGCGCCGGCGATGGTTGCTGCGCGAAAGCCCCAGAAAAAATCTGTAGCGAGCGTTATCAGGGAAAAAGTCGTGGAATATCAGCCGTTTGTGATTGAAAAGAAACTGCCGGTCAATGCTGCCGTACTCGCCGGCATTTCGGCAGGCGTCCTGATAATTATTTTTCTGGTAATATTTTATTTCAAACGAGCCATGGAAATTAACGAAATTAAAACAAAGGAATTTTTGGAGGTAAAAGCAAGAGAGGATAAAATACTGAAAGGGCAGTTTAGCAATCTTCAAAATTTAACGGATAAGTTAAAAGAAGATCTTGAACATGAAAAGCGAAGGACGTTTGAAATTACCAAAAATATAATGGATGAGAAAAAAAGAATTGCGGATGAAAAAACGTATGAAAAAATCTCAAACAAGATTGATGAGGTAAAAAAAGCGATTAAAAAGAAACCCGCCGCCGCGAGACCGATTCCCGTCGAGAGTTTTCTTTCGGAATATACGGATATTCCCACAACTTCCGAACAATTAGGAGATATGCTCGGGGGCGCTTCTCCAACTAACAGGAGCCGGATTTTCTGGGGCCTCGGCAACAAGACGGACATAAGGGCGGTTGAAATTCTTGAAAGTTTTATGGGGCAATCGTCAGGGGAAGAATACAGGGAAATTCTCAAATCCCTGAAAAAAATAGCGGTCAGGCCGGGAACCGCCCCGCCCATAAAGGTAAAGATTGAGAGTATTTTTTCCGTTCAGCGCCGGAAAGGCATAATCATATAACCTCAAAAAAGCGTAAAAGTGGCATTTTTTGAGGCATTCTCGTCGGCGGAGCTGCCTTCCGGAGACGCTCACGTCTGCGGCTCGCTCCGGCAATCCTGCGGGCATACTGTCAAACTCCTCGGATTGACGGCTCCGTCAGACAACATCCTCCGCCTGGCGCCGCCGAGTGGTTTTTATGGCAAAACTTTTGTAACGCTTGACATGTTTTTCTCTTTTTTGTAAAAAATGGTATGAAGGTGGTGACTTATGCGGACATTTTGTCCGCGTCGAGGAAAGATAAAAAGGTTTTTACGGGCGGTAAATACATAATAACGCCGCTTGCAAAAGAGGCGCAGGTCCGGCATGGCGTAAAAATTTTAGCGGGAGGAAAATCAATGCGGAGAGAAATCATTGCAGGGAACTGGAAGATGAATAAAACGGCGGAAGAGGCGGAGTCGCTTGCGCGGGGTATTGCCGACGGTGTTGCATCCCGCGGCGGCATATCGGTGAAGAACAGGATTGTTGTTCTGTGCCCGCCGTTTACGGCGCTCGCTGCCGTAAGAGAAATTATAGCGGGAAAAGACGGTGTTTTTCTCGGAGCGCAGAATGTGTACTATGAAGACAAAGGCGCCTTCACGGGGGAGGTTTCTGCCGAAATGCTCAGCGCCTCCGGGTGCAGTTTCGTTATCGTCGGGCATTCCGAGAGAAGAAAATACTTCGGAGACACGGACGAAATTATAAATCTGAAGGTTAAGAAAGCGCTTGGAAAAAAACTGACTCCTATTCTGTGCGTGGGCGAAACGCTTGAAGAACGCGAGGCGCACAGGGAACTCAAGGTGGTAAAAAGCCAGCTGAAATCGGATTTGGATGGCATGGGAAAGGATACAGGCAAAATTGTGATTGCGTACGAGCCGGTCTGGGCAATCGGAACGGGTAAGACGGCGACGCCTGAAACCGCGCAGAAAATGCACGAGTTTATCAGGAAAGAAATTGCCGAAATTACATGCTCGGAGACAGCCGAGAAGATGTCAATTCTCTACGGGGGGTCGGTCAACCCGGAGAATGTTAAACAACTCATGGAATGCCCCGACATCGACGGGGGCCTTATCGGCGGGGCGAGTTTAAAAGCGGCGGACTTTTTAAAACTGGTTTATTACGATGGTTGATTCAAAAGGGCTTGTCGAAGAGATTGTAAGAAAAATAGAACGGTCGCAGAAACCGGTTGTCTGCAATGTTTCAAACAGGCATGTTCATGTTACGGAGGATGTTTTCCGCGACCTCTTCGGGAGTTCATACCCGTTGAGAAAATTGAGGGATTTGAGACAGCCGGGGGAATATGCGTCGAAGGAAATGGTTGAGGTCTCGGGACCGAAGGGCGTTCTGAAAAAAGTCCGTATCCTCGGGCCGCTGAGAAAATATACGCAGGTTGAGGTCTCGAGAACCGACTGCTATGCGCTTGGAATTTCTGCGCCGGTCATGGAGTCGGGAAACATTAAGGGTTCGTCGCCCGTGAAACTGGCGGGTCCTCAGGGCGGAGTCGATTTGAAAGAGGGCTGTATTGTGGCGGGAAGGCACATTCATATGACGCCGTCTGATGCGGATGCTTTTAACCTTGCGGCCGGGCAGAAGGTGAGAATCCAGTTTTCAGGAGGCCGCAGCGGGATTCTTAACGATGTTTTGATAAGAGTGTCGCCGAACTATGCTCTTGAATGTCATATTGATACGGATGAAGCGAACGCTTTTGATTTTGAAAGCGGAGATTATATTTATATTGTTTGAAAAGGAGTGTCAAACGCCTGTCCGCAGTGGCTGAAAGTGCGCCGTGGCGTGCGGGGAAGTTTGGCAACAGGAGGGTTAAAAATGGCGGATTATCCGACAGAAGCGCTTGGAATGATTGAAACGAAGGGTCTTGTCGCCCTCATCGAGGCGGCGGATGCGATGGTAAAATCGGCAATGGTTAAACTTGTCGGTTACGACAAGATCGGCGGCGGGTATGTTACGGTCTGTGTCCGCGGCGAAGTTGCGGCATGCCGCGCTGCCTGCGAGGCCGGCTCGGCGGCGGCGCAAAGGATAGGAGAACTGGTTTCGGTTCACGTAATCCCGCAGCCCCACTCCGATCTTGAAGGCAGACTGCCCATTTCTCTCTCGTCCGCGAAGAAGAGATCATCGGGCGGGTAAGTTAGCCTGCGTTAAATTATAACGTAAATACGGATGTCTTCACTTGGAATGATTGAGACAAGAGGTCTCGTCGGCATTGTTGTCGCCGCGGATGCTATGGCAAAGGCGGCGAAGGTTGAGGTCTTGAGCAGGGCCCAGACGGGAGCCGGCTATACAACGGTTTTTGTAAGTGGAGATGTTGCTTCCTGCCAGGCGGCCTGCGAGGCGGGAGCAAAGGCGGCGGCGCATTTCGGCGAACTTGTTGCCGTTCATGTGATACCCCGTCCGGATTTGCAGTTAAAGGAACACTGGCATCAGATAATTGTAAGATAAATTTTCAAAACGGATGCGTCTGCCGGCGGCGGGCAAGGGGGAATAAATGCAGTTTGCAAGAGTTATAGGTAATTGCGTCTGTACGACGAAGGACGAAAAACTCCCGAAGGAGAAACTTCTCGTTATTCAACCGGTTGATTTGACTTTTAAAAAACCGGCGGGGGGGCCTCTCGTGGGCATTGACGTGGTCGGCGCTGGAGCAGGGGAACTCGTTCTTTTTGTTTCGGGGTCTTCCGCAAGGCAAACCAGCATTACGGAGAATAGACCGACCGATTGCACCGTAATGGCGATTGTTGATTATGTCGAGAAGGACGGCAAAACGATTTTTTCAAAGCACAAAGGAAGTTAAATATAACAGCCGCAGGCTGCGTTTTATACAAGCGTGGAGGTATTTATGGACAGAAATGATATAGAAAAAATTGTGGGAGAAGTGCTGAAAAGAATTTCCCCGGCTTCTAAAAATATTTCACCGCGACCGGAAAATAAAGACCCTCTTTTTGAAACAATGGAGGAAGCGGTCGTTGCTTCCCGCCAGGCGCAGAGGTTTTTTCAGGACCAGGGTCTGGAAAAAAGGAAAGAAATCATAGCGGCAATCCGCAAAACCGCTCTCGCAAACGCTGAAGTTCTTGCCCGGGCAGCGCAGGAAGAAACAAAAATGGGCAGGGTAGATGATAAGATACAAAAAAACCTGCTTGCGGCGAGAAAAACCCCCGGCGTGGAGGACATTCAGCCGGCCGCGTTTACCGGCGACAGGGGAATGACCCTTGTGGAATACGGCCCTTTCGGGGTTATAGGAGCGGTGATTCCTTCGACAAACCCGACTTCCTCGGTTATAAATAATACAATCAGCATCCTGTCGGGCGGTAATTCAGTTATTTTCGCGCCGCATCCTGCGGCGAAAAACTGTTCGCAGAAAGCGATAGTTCTTTTGCAGGAAGCGGTTCTCGCAGCGGGCGGCCCCCCCGCTTTAATTTCGGCGATGAAAAATCCTTCCATAAAGGGAGCTGAAATGCTTTTCGACGACGCGAGGGTTAAAATGCTCGCCGTTACGGGAGGGCCCGCCGTTGTAAAAAGGGCGATGAAAAGCGAAAAGAGAGTTATCGCCGCAGGACCCGGCAACCCGCCTGTCGTCGTTGACGAAACGGCTAATTTTCCGAACTGCGCGCAGGATATCATAAGCGGCGCCTCGTTTGACAACGGGGTTCTCTGCACCGCCGAGAAGGAAGTTCTCGTCTGCGAAAAAGCGTGGGACAGATTTCTGGCTGCGATGCGCGCGGATAAAAGGGCTTACGAATTAACGGAAAAACAAATTGATGATGTTGCGAAAATTGCGATAAAAGAGCCGGCGACTCCGGAAAATCCGGAGGCGGTCGTGAACAGGGATTTTATCGGGAGAGATGCGTCCGTTATTGCGGCCTCGGCGGGTCTTGAAGTCCCTTCTTCCGTCCGGCTCCTCTGGGCGGCGGTGCCGGAAGGGCATCCATTTGTCTGGACCGAGCAGCTGATGCCTGTCCTGCCGGTCGTCAGGGTTTCCGGCATTGACGATGCGGTGGATTTGGCGGTCCGCGTAGAGGGCGGAAACAGACACACTGCGGTGATGCATTCCCTGAATGTGGAGAATCTTTCCAAGATGGCGCGCGCGGTACAGTGCTCCATTTTTGTAAAGAACGGGCCTTCTTACATGGGCCTCGGAATGGGCGAGGGTTACGCAACGCTTACGATTGCAACGCCCACCGGCGAGGGCCTTACGAAGGCGAAGGATTTTACGAGGGAATTGAGATGCGCTCTCGTGGATTATTTCCGCATTGTATAAGAATCCGGAGCGGGCAGTATCCAATATGATTATAAAAAGGTTAAATTACGGAGGAGACATTGTTTCGGAGATTAAAAAAATCTGCGAAAAAGAGGAGATCAAAACCGGATGGTTTAATGCGGTGGGCGCTTTGAAAAAACTTTCCTGCGGTTTTTACGACCAGAAAAAAAAGAAATATAAGAAAATTTATTTTAGAAACGGCTGTGAAATAAGTTCTTGTATGGGGAACATTTCTCTTCTGGACGGGGAAATTTTTGTTCATGCTCATATAAATTTTGCCGACGAAAAAGGCGCCGTCCGCGGCGGACATCTCTTTGAGAGCGAGATTTTCGCGGCGGAAATTGCGATTTTTCCAGGCAGGAAAATCCTGAAAAGAAAATTTGACAAAGAAACGGGGCTTAAATTATGGCGAGAACAGGGAAAGAAATTATAAAAAGAGTCCGTGACGCCGGGGTTGTCGGCTGCGGAGGCGCGGGTTTCCCGACTCACATTAAAATAGACGCCCGCGTTTCCGTCGTCATTGCCAACGGCGCGGAATGCGAGCCGATTCTGAAAACCGACCAGTACATAATGGCGGAACATGCCTCGGAGATTGTGAAGGGCGTTGAACTCGTGATGAAGGCGTCCGGCGCCGAAAAAGGATATATTGCTTTGAAAGCAAAATATCACAAAGCCGTTGCGGCGTTTAAGAAGAATCTGCTGCCGGGAATAAATGTCTTTGAACTTGGCAATTTTTATCCTGCGGGAGACGAATTCGTGCTCGTTTACGAAGTGACGGGGCGTCTTGTTCCCGAGGCGGGTATCCCGCTTAATGTCGGGGTAATCGTGGATAATGTCGGGACGCTGTTAAACGTGTGCAGAGCCGTTCAGAATGGCGAACCCGTCCTCGCAAAATATCTCACGATAACCGGCGAGGTTGAAAAACCAGTAATTGTCAGATGCGCCATCGGCTCAAAAATAGGAGATGTCGTTAAACTTGCGAAACCGCTGAAACAGGATTATGTTTTGCTTTTGGGCGGGCCGATGATGGGTGAAATTATAGACGGCGATTCCGTGGTGACAAAGACAACCGGCGCTGTCGTGGTTCTTTCTCATGATTCGCCGCTGGTTTCGAACCGCCTCCGGAATTGGCGGGTTTTCAAGAGAATGGCGAAGTCAATCTGCGACCAGTGTATGGACTGCACGCTCGTTTGCCCGCGGAATTTGCTGGGACACAGAATTGACCCGCACAGGATTATGAGAATGAATTATTTCGATACGGAAGAAATGAACGGGATAACTTCGGGAAGTTTTCTTTGCTCGCAGTGCGGTTTGTGCGAAATCGCCTGCCCGCAGGGTTTGTCGCCGCGAGCCGTTTTCAAGCAAGTCAAGGAGAATCTGATTTCAAACGGGCATAAAAATATTTTAAGGGAAACGAATTTGGGGGTTCATTCCGAAAGAGACCTCCGGCAGTTCAGCGCTTTGAGAGTTACGCAGCGTCTGGGAATGGCGAAACAGGACAGAGAGGCGGTGTTTTACCCGCAGGAATTTGTTCCTTCAAAAGTGAAAATTTCTCTCGCCCAGCATGTCGGCAAAACCTCGGAGCCGGTCGTGAAACAGGGTGATAAAGTTAAAAAAGGCGATTTGATTGCGCGGATTCCCGAAAAATCTCTCGGGGCAAACATTCATTCCAGCATAAAAGGGACGGTTGTAAAAGTTGACGGGGAATTTATTTATATTGAGCAAAGGGGGAATTAAGTGAAAGTTTCGATAGGTCTGATAGAACTCTCTTCGGTAGCGGCTGGTTTTGAGGTAACCGACAGCATGATAAAAATGTCGGGCGTTGAACTCGTTGAGGCGCATCCTGTTTGCCCGGGGAAATTCATTGTTCTCGTTGACGGTCTTCTCTCGGATGTTCAAAGCAGCATAGACAGGGGTATAGATATTTCCGGAGAGTTTCTCATTGACACCCTGATAATCCCGAACGTTCACAAAGAAGTCATCAACGCGATAAGAGGGATTACGGATGTTTCGGATATTGAGGCGCTCGGCTCCGTGGAAACGATGACCGTCGCGACCTGTATTATTGCTGCGGATGCGGCGAGGAAAAAAGCGGATGTCAGATTGATAGATGTCCGCCTCGCGATGGGCCTGGGCGGGAAGAGTTATTTTACCCTGACGGGCGAAGCCGGCGCGGTAAAGACGGCGGTTAATGCCGCCTGCCAGGCGGTTAAAGGAGACGGAATAATCGTTCATAAGATGATTATTTCGAAAGTCCATAAGGACTTGTTGAAAGTTGTGTTGTAAAGGGGGCGCGTATGAATATAGCGATAGGTTCCGACCACGGAGGTTTTCAGTTGAAAGAATATCTGAAAAAATTTCTACAGAAAGAAGGCCACGCCGTTACGGATTTCGGCTGTTATTCCGAGGAACCGGTGGATTACCCAGACATCGCTTTTCTCGTCTCTGAGGCGGTGAAGGACAAAAAATATGAAAAGGGAATTTTGGTTGACGGCACCGGCGGCGGAATGACTCTCGCCGCAAACAAGGTAAAGGGTATAAGGGCTGTTTGCGCATATAATGAGATGACGGGGGCATTCGCGTCCGAACACGATGATGCTAATATTCTATGCCTCGGAGGCAAGATGCTCGGCGAACTTCTCGCCGGAAAGATCGCCGAAGCGTTTTTGAAAACGCCTTTCGGCGGAGCCCGCCACCAGAGGCGTCTTGATAAAATTACGGAGATTGAAAAGAAATATTTCCAATAGAAAAAATGTCGCCGTATTACAATAAAAAAATAAGCCGCTGGTTTAAGAGTAAACGAACAAGCGATAGATATATGGCGTGGAAAGGAGGAAAAAAACAATCCCGGTGCGCGCATAAAAAACTGACAAATTGGCAGTTCGGTCTTGACAGGGGGAACAACATTTTTGCGAATATTTTTTCGGCGGTTGTTCTGCTGGTGATTTGCGCAGGTTTCGGTAAGATAATTATGATAACGCCGGCGTTGGGTTTTCCTCTACTTATGAAGATTATCATAATAGGGCTTTGCGGTTATATGCTGGTGAGAGGTTCCTATACGGCAATCTGTTTTATCATCCGGAAAAATCAAGCTGTAAGGAGAGGCAGGAGGTGGAAGAAAATATGAAAATTGCGCTTGCTTCCGACCATGCCGGATTCAGTTACAAAGAAAAAGTAAAGGAATATCTTAACGGCTTGGGACATGAGGTAATTGATTTTGGAACAAATTCGGAAGAATCGGTGGACTATCCCGATTTTATTATTCCTGCATCACGAGCGGTCGCAAACGGAGAGTGCGAAAAAGGTATTTTAATAGGCGGTTCCGGCAACGGCGAGGCGATGGCGGCGAATAAAGTAAAAGGCATACGCTGCGCTCTTTGCTGGAACATTGAATCAGCCCGTCTGGGCATGGCGCATAATAATGCCAATATGATTTCAATGGGCCAGAGAATGATGGATATAAAAACCGCGCTGGCAATTGTTGAGGAATGGCTGAAAACTTCTTTTGACGGCGGACGCCACGTTGCAAGGATTAAGAAAATAGCAGAGGAAGAAAATGCATCCGGCTAAGGTTATAGGGCGTGTCGTTTCCACGCAAAAATGGGAGACGCTTAAAAGCATAAAACTTCTTTTGATTCAGCCGACCGACTGGAACGGGCATCCGCAGGGTGAGCCGTTTGTCGCCGCCGACAGCGTCGGCGCCGGCGCCGGCGAATTTGTTTTTTATGTAAAATCGAGAGAGGCGTGTTTCGCGTGGCTTAAAGGGGACAAGCAGGTTCTTGATGAAATGCCCCCGCTGGATGCGACGATTATGGGAATCATTGACGGAGTTGAAATAAAGAAATGATGGCAATGGCCATCATTTTTAAATAGCAAAGTATGAAAATATGTAAAGTTGTAGGAAATGTCTGGGCGACGAGAAAACAGAAGTGCCTGAACGGTTTGAAACTTCTTCTCGTCCAGCCGATAGATAACGACACGGGAAAAGCAAAGGGTGATGTGATGCTTGCGGTTGAGAAAAATGTCGGTGCGGGAATAGGAAATATCGTTCTTGTAAATGACGAAGGCAATTCCGCAAGACAGATGCTTGAAAAGCCCGTTGCAGGAATTCGGACGGTTGTCTGCGGTATTGTTGATGAGACGACGGTATCGGGAAAAACCAAAAAATATCACTGAA
>JBDRMV010000017.1:0-14867 GCA_043811795.1 bacterium
AGATAATGTGTCAAGCGGAGTGTATATATATGTTATTACTCCCGAAAGCGGCAGGAAAGAAGTCGGTAAACTTATAATAATTAAATAGGCATATGCACATGAATCAAGTTGATATATTAAACAGGAAAATCGGGTCACCTCGGAAAATCGGGTCACCTCTATTTTTTCTTACTGATACAAAAGTAAAAAATAGAAGTGACCCATTTTCGCATTTAAGGCGATCACTGGAATCAAGTGCATATGCCTATAATTAAATAAATTTTTATTCGGAGGAAAAAATGAAAAAAATTATTTATTCTGAAATTATCTTTGCTATAACTCTGCTTATGATGCGAGGCGCCGGTTTCGCCGCCGGCGTCGGAACGGCGGGGGCGCGGTTTTTAAGACTTGGGGTAGGGGCCCGTCCGGTGGCTCTCGGCGAAGCTTTTTCCGCTGTCGCAGATGATGTAAACGCAATGCACTGGAATCCGGCGGGGCTTGCTCAGATTGATGACAGTCAAGCGTCTATTTCACACAATACGTGGTTTACGGATATAACCGAACAGACGGTAAGTTATGCCCAGCCGTCCGGAAAGACCGATAGTTTAGGGGTGAGCGTAAGGTATATTCATATGGGGAAGATTGAAAGTTTTGATAAAGATGATATTCAGTTGGAAGACGCCGAGGCATATAGCCTGGCTTTTATTTTAGCAGGGAGCAGGAAGTTCTCGGAAAAATTTTATTCGGGCTCAAATATTAAGATAATCCAGAGAAAATTAGATGAAGAGTCGGCATTAGGCGTTGCCCTGGATTTTGGGTTTCTGTATAAACCCGGTCTTCTGCAATTAGGTCTGGCTGTCCAGAATCTCGGGACGGGCGGAGCTTTTATTTCGGAAGCGGACTCTCTGCCGGTTAATATAAAAACCGGTATTGCCTGCCGGTTATTTGAAAAAAAACTTATTCTGGGATTAGACTTCAACATGCCGTCGGATGAAAATTCTTATGCCGGCCTCGGCGCCGAATATAGTTTAGGCAGTATTCTGCTGCTCAGAGCCGGATATAATATGAGGGACAGCGCCGGAAGCGGCCTGTCTTTGGGATTTGGCGTTAAATCCTCCGGCTGGCTTATTGATTTTGCCTATATCCCCGACGATGTATTTGATTATACCTACAGGGTAAGTCTGGGGGTGTTTCCCGGTGGGGGTACTGTAGTATCTAAAAAAGAACCGGATGAAGTAAAAGTAAAACAGCTTTACCTGAAGGGGCTTGAGTATATGAAAAAAGAAAAATATGCGGATGCCATGAATATATTTACAGAGGTTTTATCTTTAGATCCGTCAAATAAAAAAGCTCTTGAGAAATTGGAAGAGGCAAACAATAAACTGAAGAAAAAATGATCTTCAGGTTCTCATATCTAATTATCTTATCTCTTTTGTTGCTCTTTAAACCTGCATTTTCTGCCGCAGCCACCGCCCTGAATGCCAATGAATACTTTAAAACAGGCATGGAAGAGTATCTCAATGGAAACTACCATTCCGCATTAGATAATTTCATTGAAACACTTAAGACAGACCCCCTGCACACAGGCGCAAAATATTATATAAAAGAGAGCAATGAAAGGATTGCCGAAGGGCGCATGGCAGAAGAAAATCTAAGAAAAAAACAGGATAAAGAAGAAGATAAACTCAAGAAAAAACAGGAGTATCTCAACAAAGTAGAGGCAAGAAGAAAAATAATGGAGGAGAAAAGCAGAAAAAAAGAGCGGCTGGAAACGGCTATCAATCATTACGAGAAAGGAGAATTGATTATTGCCAGAGAAAAGTTTGAAACCATTTTAATGCTTGAACCGGAAAATCAGGAAGCAGGTGAGTGGCTGAAAAAAACAAAGGACGCCATTAATAAAATGATGAGTAAAAAAGTTGAAGAATTATTTGTAGAAGGTCAAATGTATTATGAGGGCAAAAAATATGAAGCGGCTATTGAGGCATGGGAGAAAGCGCTTAAGATAAATCCCGAACATGGCGTGGCCAAGGAACGACTTTGGATGGCAAAGAAAAAATTGGAAGAAACAGGGGGAGGGGAAGAAAAAGTAGAGCAAGGAGAGAAAGAAAACAACATTATTGAAGAACATTACAAAACCGGTATAAAAAATTTATCCGATAAAAAATATAGCGAAGCAATTACTGACTTTAAGAAAGTTCTTGAATTATCTCCTGGTTATAAAAAGGCAGGCAGTTATTATAATACTGCCGCATCACGCCTGGAAAAGGAACAGAAAACGAATGAGGCTAAGGCGGACAGGTATTACAATTTAGGATTAAAGCAATATAAGGCAAAAAATCTTGACATGGCAATAGATCTGTGGGAAGAAGCATTGAAATTATATCCTGCCCATCCTAAGGCAAGCGTGGCATTAAAGAGAGCAATAAAGGAAAGAAAATAGGGCTGCGCATAATAGCAAGAAGAATCAAAGAAGAAATCTTGCTTTTGCTAAAAACCGTCTAATCCGGATTTTATGATATTTCCGGTGTTAAGCTGCAATAAATTTTTTCATTATAAAATTGAAGTGATAAAATCCTCTGCAACTTATTGACATTAAAATGTGGAACTGATAATTTATAATTATGAAATACAGGTTTCCAATCGCAATATTTATCGTCATGCACTTTACCATAACCGGCATCGCGGCGGAGTCCATAACCAATTATACCAACGGGAACGATATTAACTGCGTAGCCGTCGAAGGAAATTATATCTGGTGCGGCACTTCAGGCGGAGTCGTCAGGTGGAACACAAACGACGGGACCTATATAAAATACACCAATACAGACGGACTGGCATACAATACTGTTAACGATGTAATTATAGACGCAAACGGAAATAAATGGTTCGGCACAGAAGACATGGGCTTAAGCAAGTTTGACGGAACAAACTGGACAACCTATACAGAGTCCGAGGGCGACGGCATTCCCAATAATACCATTGATGCTATTGACATAGACGCAAGCGGAAATATCTGGTTCGGCACGCACGGAGGAGTAACCAGATTTGATGGAACAAACTGGACAACATACAATACGGATAATTCCGGCATTGTTTCTAATTATGTTATGGAAATAGCCATAGAAAGCAACGGCGATATCTGGGCCGGAACCGATGATGCCGGAGTAAGCAGGGGCACAAGTTCCTGGACATCCTACAATACCTCAAATTCAGGAATTCTCGGCGATATTGTCAGGGCTCTTGCGATAGACGGCGACGGAAATAAATGGTTTGCAACGAGAAATTACGGAGCAGGCTATCCCCATGGAGTTTCAATGTTTGACGGTGTAAACTGGTCAACCTTTACTCCATCAAACAGCGGACTCTGTGATAAGTCAGTTAATGCAATAGCAGTGGAAGAAAGCAGTATTATATGGTTTGCCACCGAAGGCGGGATAAGCAGGTTTGACGGTATAATATGGTCGTCTTACACAACTTCCGACGGGCTTGTGAGCAATATCGTCAGAAGCGTTGCAATAGATTCAAACGGCAATAAATGGTTCGGCACAGATAAAGGGTTAAGTAAATTTGACGGCGTGAGTTGGTCAACATTTACCACAACAGACGGATTAGAATCAAACTACATACAATCTATAAACAGCGATGCCGGCGGGAATATGTGGTTCGGAACATCCGATGGTTTGGTAAAGTATGACGAAACAAACTGGACGGTATATAACACGGATGATGGACTATCCAACGATAATATTACGGACATAACTTTTGACGGAACAGGAGCAATATGGTGCACGACAAACTATGGAGTGAGTGTTTCCAGCACAAACGGCACAAGCTGGACTACCTATACTACAGGCAACAACAATCTGCCGTCTAATTATGTTTATACCGTTGAAAAAGACAGCAAAAGCGACATTATATGGTGCGGAACATGGAGTGGTATTGGCAGAATACAAATAGGAGTATCCCTGTCAAATTTTACAACAACCAACAGTGACCTGGTCGCCGATATTGTTCGGGCTATTGCTTTTGATTCTTCAGGCAATGCATGGATAGGCACTGACGGCGGTGTAAGCCGCTACAGTATCGGAGGAATATGGACGAACTATACAACTTCCGACAGCGGACTTACGGATAACTATATTCTCTCCATAGCAATAGATTCAGACGACAATCCCTGGTTTGGTACATTATCTAAGGGTGTATGTAAATTTGATGGTACGACCTGGACCACTTATGATACCGTCGACGGTCTTGTCGCCAACAGGGTATATGACATATATATTGACGGTAATGAAAAATGGTTTGCAACTGGCGGCGGCGTTGGATGGTATGACGGTTCATCCTGGAAGAAGTTTACCACGGAGTCAGGGGTGGCGCATAGTTCTGTATACTCAGTCGGTCAGGACTCCGACGGGAACATGTGGTTCGGCACAGGCGGGGGTTTGAGCAGATTTGAATACACCGGCGCCAGCACCTACAGCATCAGCGGATATGTAAAAAACGCAAGCAGCGACGGTATAAGCGGGGTGACGGCAAATCTCACCGGAATGGCCTCCGCTTCAGCAACCACGGATTCAACCGGCTATTACACGTTCACGGGACTCGGTTTCGGCAATTATACGGTTACGCCCGGCAAAACGGATTATACGTTTTCCCCGACCGGCATAAGCACGATTTCCCTGAATGGCGCTTTTACAGGGTGGGACTTTTTCGGCACATTCTCGAACACCGCAATTACGCCCGACCAGGTTGCCATTCCTATCGGCGCAGGCAGAGCAAACATAGCGATTGAAACCCCTCCCCCGGGCAAGATAAAAATAATAGCCGAAGAAAAATCAAAAGCCGGAAGAGGAACAATAAACCCGAACAATAACGAAAAAGTGGCTATTGTTTTCAATCCGCAGGTGGCTCAGAGCGAATATATATCCCAAACGTTCAAGGTCAGGGTTTTCACACTCGCCGGCGAACTGGTAACCGAGTTCAGCAAAATCCCGCAGAGCGCCGACGATGTGTGGGTGACGTGGCCGCCCGAAAACCAAAACCTTGCCAGCGGGATTTACGTGGTTTTCATAGAAGGACCCGGCGTGAAGGACTATAAAAAAGTGGCTGTTATCCGATGATTACTAAAACACGTCCGCTTCAAGTTTCTCTGATTTTAATTCTCTGTTTAGCGGTCAACTCTTTTGCCGGTTTCGGTGAAAGCGGATGGCTGATATTCAGAAAAGCCCAGTCCACGCGCTTCAAAGCTCTTTCCGCAGCGACGGCCGTAAACGGTGATTTAAGCGGTATATTTTACAACCCCGCCCTAACAGCGACAAACAAAAAAAATGAGCTCTTCTTTCTATCAGAACTCGGCTTTGCCGAGGATTCATTGATGGGTCTGGTTTTCGGCCGCCCTCTAACTAACGGAGGTCTCGCCGCGGGGGTTATCAATTATGACGCGGGAAAAATGGAACTCAACTGGATAGAGGGGACAGAACTTAAGTCCGAAGAAGTATCCGCCCAGAAAGACACAATGGGCATTGTCTCTTATGCGCTGAACCTGAAAAAAAATATTCAGGCGGGTCTTAATATTAAAATCGCATCCAGTGAAATCGCCGAAAGACAAAAAGCCGCTGCATGGGCGAGCGACCTCGGTATTCTGTATTCGCCTTTTACAGGGCTCTCTCTCTCCGCTGCGGTAAACAATATCGGGACAGCCGGCAAATTCATAAACGAGAAAGAACCCCTGCCTGCCGGAGCATATTACGGCGCGGCTTATTCTCTTGGAACCGAAAAAAAGCGCCTCGTTATGGCGGCGGGAGCCGGCTATAACATGCAGGATAATGAAGCCGTTTCGGAAATCGGCGCGGAATTCGTCCTGCGTTCAATATCATTCAACGCAGGATATAAAATGAATATCGAGCAGGAAAACCTGCATTTCGGACTCGGGATTTCCTATAAAAGTTTCAAACTCGCTCTCGCCTATATCCCGGGAGTTTATCTGAATTCCGTTCAGCGGCTGAGTATAGGTTACGGATTTTAGTCCGGTTCCCGCATCTTTCTGCATAACCCGGCCGCACTCAGGAAAAACGGGTAGGGAAAAACGGGGGAAAAACGGGGACGGTTCTGGTATTTTTTTATTCGAGGACGGCTTCTATTTTTGTGACCTTCCGGTCTCGTATGTCTCCGGCGTATTTCGCCTCGAGGACGGAGCTGTTTACGACGACAATTTTCTTTTTACCGTAATAGAGGGTGTAACGCTTTACGCTCACGCCATTTTCGCCGAAAGTATTTTTCCTTTTGCGGTTGCTGTAAATTACGGGAATGCTTCCGAAGAGTTTGAAGGCAAAACTGTTTTTGTTTATTTTCAGACCGCCGCGTTTTACGGGTTTCTTTGTAAAAAGCCATTCGGGAAGCGCGGGGGAGAGCCGGAAGCGCAGAGCGTTTTTCCCGTCGAGAAAAAACGGTTCTTTCCCCGCAACCATCAGAATCCAGATGGTGAGCATTTCGCTCGTTACCCCGCTCAACCGCGGCTGGAAACCTCTCCCGTGCATTTTCTCGTCGGGGAAAGAGCTGCTGGCGATGAACGAAACGTTTTCAAAAATGCTCCGCCCGTAGATTTCAGGGTTCAAAAAAGGAGGGAGCATTGTTTTGATGTCTCTGAAAAATTCTTCGTAGAGACCGCTTCTCAACACTTCAAGGAGATACTTGTATTCCATGTGCGTGTAAACGGATTCATTTTCAAGCCATCCCGCTCCCCACGCTTTCACCCTGCCTATTTCAAAAGGCGCCTTCTCAAGAGATTCGCAGACCTTGTACATTTTGAGTTTCCTGTCGAAAACGGGGCTTTTTCTTACCGCTTGGTAAATCCGGGATGAAATTTCCGGGTGGGTTTTGAGCATGTGGACGGGCCCTTCAAGAAAAAGGGGCAGGGGCTTCATGGCGAATGAGAGGGGTTTCACGAGGGGAAGACCTTCGGCGCTCAGTTTTTTTCCGCCTTTTTTGTCGCGGATGAAACTGTATTTCAGCGTTCTGTGCTCGAAATAAGTGAAGCAGACGCCGTTTTTGGCGAAGATTTTTTTCCTGTTCCCTGCGGAGAAAATCCCCGAAATCAGGGTGAGATAAATTCCGATTATTTTTCTTAAATCCGCGGAGCGTATTGTTTTTTCGGCTCCGTCTATTCCGAACGCGGTTTTTTCCCTGTAAGTTTCCTTTATCGCATGGGTAACGTTCCAGAAATCAAACCAATTCATTCCGCCTTTCATTCTTTTTGAAACCGCTTTTTCCAATTTCTTCAAAAATTCATAAAGCTCGCCGTAGATTTTCACATCCTTTTTTATTTTTCCGAGATTTTCATAAATGAATTTCAGCGCTTTTTCAAGTTCCAGCGTCTGGCAGAGGGACGAGCCCATAATTCCGGGAAGACCGTTCATCGAATCGTTCCAGCCGGGTTTGCCCGCCTCCATTTCAATGCCGAGCCCGGACGGGTCCAGCGTGGCGATTCTGTTTACGGCCATTACGAGAATTTTCACGAGAAGATTTGTCCGGTAAATTTCGCCTTTTCCGTATTTTGTTCTCATCTTTGACGGGTTTCGGCGCCGCGATTTTATCAGTTTTATTTTTTCGACGTTTCTTTCCACCGCGCCGTACTGCATAACTCTGCCGTTTGAAAGGACGAACTTATCCGCCCGGGGCCTCACGATATCAGGGTTGTCGTAAAAATAGCAGTCGTTGTTTTGAGTCAGAATCCGGGCGATTTTATCGGGGTAAATCATGCGAAAGGTATCAAGCAGGTCAAAGTTGTAAAGCCAGTGGTCAACCCAGAAACCCTCGTGGATGCCGCCGCATTCGTTTTCTTCGCAGAAACGTAAAATGCCGGATAAAATACTGTCGGGGTCTTTTTTCACATTTACGCCCGATTTATCAAGTTTCATCAGAAAATCACCTAAAATAAAGGGTTTTGAAAGTAAATCTTTTACAATTAAAAGGCCTTTTTTATTTTTCAGAAGTTTTGAAAGCCATTTCAGCATTTTCCTTTTTTTCGTGACGGAATAAGTAAGTTGGGTTACTATCAGCGGATTGTATCCGTCCGTCTGTATCAGGTTCAGGAATGTTTTTATGTTGAGGTCATAGATTTCGGGGAAGAACCACACATCACACCTTCTGTTCTGGTTTACGTCTCTGTAAAAACCGTTTCCCTGCGAAAAGTAAGTCGGTTCTATGACGAAAAGATGATAGTCCCTTTCCATGTCGCCGTGGAGCCGCGAATAGATGTAAACAGCTGTTTTCCCCGAGGCCGTGGAAAAAACGGCGGGTATTCCGCCTCTTATGGCGTTGTCCAAAAATGTCTGCCCTGAGTACTCGTCGAATTTTCTGTCGGCGCTCACCGTAAAAGTTAAGACCTTTATGGATTCAATGATGCGTATGTTTTCGTCTCTTTTGCGGGCGATGTATCCCTGCGACGTCAGTTTTCCGGAAATGGCGGAGACCTCTTTATCGCTGGGCGCCTGTCCCAGAACGGAAACGAGCCTGATTTTTTCGCCGCTCTTAAGGCGCGCGCTTGCGCCCTTAAATGCGCAGGGGGTTTTGTTGCAGAGAATCTGTTTTTTCTTCAGAATTTCTCCGACGCTCTTTTTTTCGAAGTTCCACGGAAAGTCGTAAATTTCATTTTCCCCGAAAACAACGCGGGGATCGACGATATAATTCTTACCCGCGGGATTTCCCCTTGAAAAACTTATGAAGAAATTTCCGCCGTCGATTCTGTCTATTTTTACGACATCCTCGGGGCTCTGTTTCAGCCGGAATATCGGAATTCCGTTTTTTGGAAAGACGCCTATCATGCCTTCTATGTGCCGTGGGATTGCGCGGAGGATTTCAAGATTGGCGCCGTAGGGCATTACCCTCGGAATGCCGTCGATGACGTCAAGATTTATTTTGTTTTTTTTCAGATTTTTTATTTCAAGAATTCTTATGAGCGCGGGGAAATCGTCGTTTGCGAGGGGGAAATAAATTACCTTCGTTTCAAGGCCGGCGTTTCCGTTCACCTCCGATATTTCAAGTTCTGCGGAGCTCAGAATCATTTTCTGCAGAATGTTTTTCTGTTTTGTTTTTCTGAACGGTTCGTAGATTTTGTTTTTCCCCGTCTTTATAAAAGTTCTGAAGCCGGTTGTCCCGACGCTTTCAAGAGCTCTGTTGAACGAACGGAATTCCATAATCTGGTTGTTTTTGTCTTTGACGCCGGCGCTGATTACCGCCTGTCCCCGGGATACGTAGAAAACCCACATGGGAATACCCGTTTTTCCGGAGATTGCGGGAAAGAAATTGGAAAAAGAAGTTTCCCAGTTGTAGTTTTCTATCACGAATTTGTTGTCGTCCGTAAGATAATACATGGCAATGATAGTTTAATAGATAAGACCGCCGGCGTCAATTTTATTTTTCTGCTGGTAATAAGACGTTCAATTTTCTAACATAAGAAATGCAGAAGACACAGGTTATCGCCACCGTCGGGCCCGCTTCCATAAACAGGATAAGGGAAATGTTTCAGGCGGGTATGGCGGGAATCCGCCTAAACAGTTCGCACGGGTCTTTGCGTCAGCATGAAAAAGCCATCCGCGCGGCGAGGAGCGTCTCAGGAAAAATCTTTATTATCTACGACATAAAAGGTCCGAAGATACGGCTGGGGGACATTCCCGCATCGGCGCATCTGAAATCGGGAATGAAAATAATTTTGAAAACCGGGCTCCCTGAAAACAGCGACGGGTATCCCTTTACGGACGACGTAAAGAAGGGTTTCCCCGTATCTTTTGAACGGCTGCATAAATACGTCAGGGCGGGACAGCGTCTGCTTCTTGACGACGGTCTTATCGGTTTGAAAGTCGAGAAAGTTTCCGGCAGGAGAATTTTCTGCAGGGTTCTTTACGGCGATATTCTCCGTTCAAGAAAGGGAATCAATCACCCTGACACGGTGATAGATTTTCCTTACACTGTGGAGGAGGACGTCCCTAAAATATCCTTTGCCGTTAAAAACAGGGTTGATTATATCGCTGATTCTTTCGTGAGGAACGCGCGGGACGTGGAAGAACTCCGCGGGCGTTTGAAGGGCACGGGAGTGAAAATCATTTCAAAAATTGAAAACCCCGAGGGCGTCAGGAACTTTGATGCGATTTTACGCAGGTCGGACGCGATGATGATTGCCAGGGGCGACCTGGGTGTCGAGATGGAGCCGTGGGAGGTTCCCGAACTCCAGAAGGTTATGATTGAGAAATGCTGCAGGGCGCGCAAACCCGTGATAACGGCCACCCAGATGCTTGAGTCGATGATTGACGACCCGCGACCGAAAAGAAGCGATGTCTCCGATATTGCGAATGCCATTTACGACGGTACCGACGCCGTTATGCTCTCGGGCGAGACGTCCACGGGAAAGCACCCCGTTCTGTGCGTCGGGATGATGAGGAAAATAATAATGAAAACGGAAAGCACAAAAAGATACAGAGTAAAAAAATTAAAAGTTAATGCTCTGAAATCAAGGGGGTAGTATGTCTGAAATTAAAGTTGAAAAGCCGGCTAAGGAAAAACTAAAGTCACTGGACGTTGAAAACTGGCCTGTCTGGGAGTGCGAGCCGAGCGCGTTTGACTGGGAATACGACAGCAATGAAGATTGTTACATTCTTGAAGGCAGTGTGACCGTAAAAACCGTCGGCGGTGATGTCTCCTTCGGTAAGGGCGACTTCGTTTCCTTTCCCAGGGGTCTTAAATGCCGCTGGGTCGTTGCGGAAAAAGTAAGGAAGCACTACAAACTCGGTTGAAGAAAATTAGCAAAGAATTGTAATCGTCCCCGTTTTTTTATAGTATTCTAAATCAAAAAGGAGGGTGGTATTATGTCTATTGTTGAGTACGAGGAGTTCAAGGGTAATCAGATGATTGTTTTGAAGAACAATGAGGAAGACCGGTATCCGTTCAAGTTCGGACTGGGGAAAGGAAAAAAAATAGTTGAGAACTTTGACGCGATAAAAAAGTGGGTTGACCAGCAGGAAGCTGCAAAGAAGGAAAAGGAGCAGGAACAGGAAAGCGCCGAATAACAGCCATATTCTTCTCCCTTTTCTTTTCTGTCATTGCTAATACTTTGTCATTTTGAGCGCCCCCCCTTTCATTTCGGGCACCCCTCCTGTCATTTCGAGCGTAGCGAGAAATCTTCTGTAAATGAGAGGCTGATTTCGGATGTTAGATATATGAGGCGGGAATCATGAGAGACCGGAGATTTGTGGCTGAGCATCGTGGCGGTCCGCTCAGCATGCACAATCATCGATTGATGGCGCTCTGGGCCGCAGAGTGCGCCGAACATGCGCTTTCCGCTTTCTGGACGGCGGATAACGATCAGCGCCCATTTTATGCAGTACAACAGGCAAGAGCTTGGGCTAGAGGCGAGATTTCTGTTGGAGATGCACGACAGGCGGCAGTAGCCGCCCACGCGGCTGCCAGAGCGTCAAAGGCTGCCGCAGCGCTCGCCGCCGCCCGCGCTGCCGGACACGCCGCCGCGACGGCGCATATGGCTGACCACTGCCTGGGCGCTGCAGCGTATGCGCTTAAGGCGGCAGACAAGGGCGGAATGAATACTGCACAAGAGCGGCAATGGCAGGATAAGCATCTTCCGGTCTCTATCCGGAAGTTAGTAATTTCCGCTCGTGCGCTTCGACGGATATAGGGATAAAATGAAGGACCTCCCCATTTTCCCCGTTCTTCTTTCCTCCCCCTTGACGGGGGAGGATTAAGGTGGGGGTGATATTCTTCACCCCCCCGTATCCCGTAGTCCGTACCCCGCTGCTGCTCCGCAGCAGGGACACCTTAAAACGCCGTCGTCGGAAAAAAGCAAATTATTCCACGTGGAATATTTTTTTGAAATATTGTTTGCGGTGTATAAATAGAAGAAAATGAAATCCTATGTGGGTATAACTGACCAATCTTGGTTTGACCAGCTCAGTGGTTATCGGCAGTTGGAAGAAGTAAATTTCTGGCAACCATCTGGGAATCGACTTTTCAGAACTCTGCAGCCCGGTGAGTTGTTTCTCTTCAAACTTCACAGTCCCAATGACTACATCGTTGGCGGAGGCTTCTTTGCACACGCCACTTTACTTCCCATCAGTCTGGCATGGGAGGCATTTGACATCTCAAACGGGGCTCGCAGTCTTTCCGAGATGCGTACTCTTGCGGCAAAATATCGCCGTCAAAGAGATGACCGTACTGCGGATTACACAATAGGTTGCATTCTTCTCGAGCAACCGTTCTTTCTTCCGAAACGTGAATGGATCCCTGCTCCGTCCGACTGGAAATACAACATTGTCCAAGGACGAGGTTATGATCTTTCGATTGAACCAGGTCTTTCACTCTGGAATCAATTACAATCCGCAAGGGTGGCAGGGCTTATTGTTTACGAAGAATCAGGGCGCTATGGACAACCAATTCTCGAGTTGCCACGCCTTGGTCAAGGCTCATTTAGAATATTGGTAACTGATGCCTACGAACGGCGTTGCGCCATAACGAGTGAACGAACCCTTCCAGCCCTCGATGCCGCACACATCAAGCCGTATTCCGAAAATGGTTTGCATGTTGTGAATAATGGAATTCTCTTGCGAAGAGACATCCATGCACTGTTTGACAAAGGCTACCTGACAATCACGCCATCGATGAATGTTGAAGTGAGTCGCAGGATAAAGGAGGAGTTTGAGAATGGGAGAGACTACTATCGGCATCATGGAGATAAAATTCGCCTTCCTGTGGAACCTGCCGGTCGCCCATCACCAGCATTACTTGAATGGCATAATGCGCATATCTATAAAGGATGAATAATAAAAAAGGAAAGAAAGGGGACGGTTCTGATACTTTTTAGGATGGGAATGAAAACCAGAACCGTCCCGGATTTTACCTTTCCATATAATCCATATCATCCGGAGCCATATACGCGGTTTACAGTTCAGAATATGATGAATCATCCAAATGATTTTTTAATTGGGGAAGAATACTGGGATTTTCTATCGGGGCAAGACACTTTTAAAGAACTACTAAAAATATTTGACCACGTCGGCAAGATATATAAAAGTAGAATACAAAACAAAATCAAACAAGTAGCATCAGAAAAAATCGAAAAGCACTAATTTATAAAAGAATGCGGAAAGAGTGGGGGCAGTTGTGATACTTTCTCCCCGTTCAAATCTACAAAAAGGGGACACCTTGAAACGGCGTCGTCGGGAAAAAGGCCAATTATGCCACGTGGCATAATTTCGGGAGTGTCATTTCTTCTTCCCGAATTATGGATTTATTCCTGAAAATTCTGAAACTATCTTTTTGTACGAAAATATGGTAAAAATATAACGTATGTATAACAACATTGTTAGCCGTAAATTTGTGAGAATATAAGTAGAACAGAGGACAATAAAAATGAATAAAGATGAAGTAACACGTTTGATGAGGGAAAATCATAATGTGTTAACGACAGAATATGGTGTTTCCAGAATCGGCATCTTCGGATCGGTGGCAAAAGGTACTGTGACGGAAAATAGTGATTTGGATATAGTAGTTGAATTTGAGAGACCGATAGGGTTTAAATTTATTAGACTTGTGGAATATCTTGAAAACTTATTTGGGACAAAGGTTGATGTAATAACGAAAGACGGGCTTGAAAATATACGAGTAAAAGAGGTGGCGAGAAATATTGAAAAGAATTTAATTTATGTCTAAAAGAGAATCTATTGCTGTTCTCCAGGATATGAAAGAATCTATCAATAGAATTATATCATATACATCGAAGATGAAATATGATGATTTTCTGCAGGATTATAAAACACAAGATGCAGTGATTAGAAATATTGAAATTTTGGGTGAAGCTGCTAAATTGCTGTCAGATGAAACAAAAGAAAAGTATCCCAATATTCCCTGGAGTGACATTGTAGGAACAAGAGATAAACTAATCCATAGATTACTTTGGTGTAAATATTGATGTTGTGTGGGATATAGCGAGGAATGACATTCCATCGCTATCCACACAGCTAAAAGACATATAAACGGCTAACAAAGCAATGAACCTGACTTTGAATAAAAGTGGGACGGGGCTGATACTTTTAAATTTTTTTGCTGGACAGGAAAGACAGGATGTGATAAAACACAATAATCAAAGATGGAGGGTAAATAATGACTGTTGCGGAAAAAATCATTCAGCACATCCGGCTGTTGCCTGAGGTAATACAGACGGAAGTGCTTGATTTTGTTGAGTACCTTGAGACTAAGACTGGAATAGCAGAAAGTGCAGAAAACGATGTAGCATGGTCAGGTTTTTCTTTGTCTCAAGCTATGCGTGGACTTGAATCTGAACCAAGCATCTATAGTACTGATGACCTCAAAGAAGTTTTCTCATGATTCATGAAGGACAAGTCGTCCTTTTTAGGTTTCCACAGATAGACCGCGAAGGCGATAAACTCCGCCCTGCGCTTGTTGTTCGTAAAGCCCCCGGGCTATAGACGATTGGCTGATATGTATGATCTCATCGCAGATTTCCCAACAGATTCCTGAATTTGATGAAGTCATAAATCAGAATGAGCCGGATTTTGGCTCCTCCGGTCTTAAGAATTCAAGTGTTGTGAGAATCAGCCGTCTCGCGGTTGTCAACCATAATTTTCTCTGTGGCGCCATTGGCGAAATCACATCCGAGCGTCTTCAACGCATTCACGCAAAGCTATCTGACTGGATGAAATAAAGTACCTGTCCCTTTTTTACATTGACAGATTTTATTAAATCAATTACAGTTTTTATGGAATATGAGTATTGAAATAATATACGATAAGAAATGTCTGGAGTATTGCGCTCCGGGTCATCCCGAGAGGCCGGAGAGGGTGAGTGAGACGGTTGCTCTTCTC
>JBDRMV010000018.1:0-2601 GCA_043811795.1 bacterium
CGAGAAAAGGAAAACATCTATCACTCCATAATTTTTGATGCAGTCCGGGATAGGGCAGGCGAAATATCAAAACTGAGCGAGCATCAGAAGCGCAACCTGCGCGAAATCTGCGCGGCATTCCGCATAAATCCCGACATTGCCGGCGGGCGTCCTTTAACAAATGGAAAATAAAGCATTAGGTTATGCCGGGAATAGCAAAAATATTATATTCGGATGCGATTTATCATGTGATGAATCATGCTAATAACCGGTTGCGTCAATAGATTAATCTGTTTTTTCGAATTGGTCTTTGCCTGCCCCGCAGACAGGGCACACCCAGTCGTCGGGTAAACTTTCAAAAGAAGTTCCCGGATTTATCCCCGAATCGGAATCTCCTTTTTCAGGGTCGTATATATACCCGCAGACAGTGCATTTGTACTTTGACATCTTCTTTTCCTCCTCCGGTTCTTTTTTTTCCTCTTTAATATAGGTGGGCGCCGAGGGAGGGGCTTTACCGTTTTTTACCTGATGATAATAGGCGTAGGTCATCGGCTCACCCTCTTTTACCGTCTGCGCATCAACAATTTTTCCTATAAAAACAGTATGCGTTCCCGCATCCATACTCCCTGTTATTTCGCATTCCAGATATGCCAGACAGTTCCGGATAACGACGGGAGCGCCGGTTATTCCCTTTTTATATTCGATATCCTTGAATTTATCGATATCTCTGCCGGATTTGAACCCGAACCGCCCGATAAATTCCACAGGCGTATCCTGCTCTAAAATAGACACGGAAAAAACTTTGCTTTTTTGAATAAACCGGTGGGTCAGATTCTGCTTGTTTATACAAACAGCCAGCTGGGAAGGTTCTGCCGTCACCTGGAACACGGTATTGGCGACCTGCCCGTTATATTTATCCGCCTCGACGGAACTTACGACATACAAACCGTAACTGATTTTAAAAAAAGCTTTTTTGTCCATATTACTCTCCCTGGCCCACGTCTCCCGCCGGCCCCTCCGTCGGTTGCGGGTAATTCTTAAAATTCGACGTCAGGCGCTTCTTTTTTTTCAGGAGCCACTTCAAAATACGGCCTTGCTTCGTTAAGGTCTTTTCTCAAAGCGAAGAAACTTCCGAACACTTCTCTGATGTAGGCGTTAAATGTCTTAACGTCACGGTTGTATCTTGTTCGCGACACGGCTATCCTGTTCTCTGTCCCTGCGAGTTCATCCTGCAATTTCAGGAAATTCTCATTGGCTTTCAGCTTCGGGTAGTTCTCCACAATTACGAGAAGACGGGACAATGCGCCCTGAAGCTCCTTTGCAGCGTCTATTTTTGAGTTAAGGGAGCCGCCTTCTTTGATAAGACCCGCAAGGCGCGCCCTTGCGTCAGCCACGTGAGTGAAAACTTTTTCTTCGTGTTTCGCGTATCCCTTTACGGTATTTACCAGGTTGGGGATGAGGTCGTTTCTCCTGAGAAGCTGATTTTCTATCTCTGACCACGACTCGTTTACCGTCTCGTCAAGTCTTACGACGCGGTTCAAGCCGCCGATGTACCATGAAACACCGGCTAAAACAACAAGTAAAACGCCTAAAACAACCCATGTCCACTTTTTCATAATAAACCTTCCTTTAAACAAATATTTTTTACCATGAACCGCTCGCCCCTCCGCCTCCGGAAAGGCCTCCTCCAAACCCGCTGAAACCTCCGAAACCTCCTCCTCCGCCTGAGTAGTAACCCCTGCCTCCCATAAATAAAAATGGAAAAAAGAATAATCTTCCGCCGAGTATCAGGAATATTACTAATAAATTTAAAAGCAATGTCAGCATCGACGGTCCTGCCGCCGACCGCTCCGGGATTCTGTAATTTCCCGTCAGACCGACATTCATTTCCTTCGCCATTATGGAGAGAATAACAGCAGCGCCCCTCAGAACGCCTTTGTCCATATCGCCTTTTTTAAAGTAAGGCAGAATGTCTTTTCTGATTATCTCGCCCGCAAGACCGTCCGGAAGCGCTCCTTCGAATCCATAACCCGTTTCAATGCGGAGTTTTCTCTCGTTCGGCGCAACCAGAAGAAGAACGCCGGTATCTTTGCCTTTTGCGCCGATGCCCCATTTTTCGAAAAGCTTCCATGCGTAATCTTCCACGCTTGTTCCGTCCAGACTTTTAACGGTGACAACGGCCAGCTGCGCCCCGCTCTTCTGCTGGAGTTCATAAGCGAGGCCGTGTATGCTCTTTTTTGTTTCGGGTTTTACGATGCCTGCAAAGTCATTGACATAACCGACGGGTTCCGGGAATGAAGCCCCGACAGTCAGGCAGCAAAGCAGAATAAAAAACGCCCGTTTCATTTTTTACCGCTCGCCCGTATCAAACCTGTCCGCAAGATTGGCAATCTCCTCTATTTTCTCATAAAAGTCATAAACAAGTTTTTTGAAGTCATCGGGTTTCGTTCCGTTTTTCCAGTTCAGGACATCTTTAAGCGGCTTTAAATCAATGCCGAATTTCTCTTGCGCATTTTCAATTAAATCTGCGGGAGAAAACTGCCCGGAAATTCCGGATAATTCCAGAATGCCCTCAATCCCCGCAAGGATATCCTCAAGAGCGAGAAAAGAAGCCCGTCTCAG
>JBDRMV010000019.1:0-19680 GCA_043811795.1 bacterium
ATTACTCTGTACTTACCATCAGGGGAATTCTCAAGACGTTTCCTGAATTGAAACCCCACTTTCATCTCCGCAATGTCTACTAATTTCTTTTTAACCATTTTTCCCCTTAACCTGCATATTTCTCTGTTGTATTCTCGGTACTGCTATAGTATAGTGCGATTTTGTGTAATTGTCAAGGGGTAATCTGTGTTATATGAAGTTTACTTCAATACTTTACGTCAATAAACCTTGCTTTTATCCAATTTGTATTGTATCAAAAAATACAGATTTGCTAATAAGAGGGGGTCAGTCTCCGGAAACGATATTTTTTACTTTGTAGACGAAATATTTCTGCCTGTGACCGATTTTTCTTCTATATCCCTTCCTTCTTTTTTTCTTAAATGAAACGACCTTCCGCATTTTCTTTTCATCTGCAAATTCCAGTTGAACCTTCGCGTTTTTCAGGTACGGCTGGCCTATCAAAACCCGCTCGCCTTCTTTTATAAAAAGAACTTTTTCAAGCACTGTAATCCCCTGCCTGTCAAGACAGACGAGACCGCCGGGTTCCACAAAATACTGCCGGCAGCCGTTTTCTGCCACCGCATAAACTGTACCGGTTCCTTTTTTATTCATTAAATCCCGTCCCCGCGGGGATAAGCCGCCCCACGATTATGTTCTCTTTCAAACCCTCAAGATAATCCTCGGCGCCCTTGATGGCGCTTTCGGTGAGAATCCTGGTTGTTTCCTGAAACGATGCCGCCGATATAAAAGACCTGCTGTTCAGAGCGGCTTTTGTAATTCCCTGTAAAATGGGTTCAAAAGACGCTTTCTTTTTTGATTTCGTCAGGCGTTCGTTTGCTTCACGAACCTCCCATTTGCCGACCTGTTCCCCCCGGATAAACTGCGTGTCTCCCGGATCGACAATCCTGACCCTTGAAAGCATCTGCCTGATAATAATTTCAATATGTTTATCGTTTACTTCCACGCCCTGCAGGCGGTAGACGCCCTGCACCTCGTCGAGAAGATGCGTCTGAACGCCCTTTTCCCCCTGGACTTTCAGGATATCGTGCGGATCTATTGCCCCGTCCGTCAGCGGCTGCCCGGCCGCAACCTCATCGCCGTTGTAAACAATAAGGTGCTTCCCGTGCGGTATCACATAATCCCGCGCGGGGGCGGCGGAAGACGGTTTAACCGAAACAGCCATTTCGCCTTTTTCCGTCTGCTTTATCTCGACAACGCCCGAGATTTCCGTGATGACCGCCGCTCTCTTCGGACGTCTCGCCTCAAAAAGTTCCGTAACTCTCGGAAGACCTCCGGTTATGTCCTTTATTTTCGTTATCTCCTGAGGAATTTTTGCAATGACATCACCTTTTTCAACTTTGGCTTTGTCGGTAACTTCTATGTGCGTGTCCGGAGGAAGGGGGAAGGAATCCGTTTTCCCTTTGTCGGTAATGATATTAATCTGCGGCTTGTACTTGCCGCGCTGGTAGGAAAGCATAATCCTTTCCAAAAGACCCGTTTCTTTGCTCCTGTCCTGCCTCATTGTAATGCCCTGTACGATATCGCGCCATTTAACAGTTCCCGAATGAACCGAAATAAGAGGCATTTCCCTCGGGTTCCACTTGGCGATAAACTCCCCGTGCTTCACTTTTTTGACGGTGTCAAAAACAATCGCCGAGCCGTACGGTATCCCGTATGTCTGCGGAATCGGCTTTCTCGACTGCCTGAAAATCATTTTGGCATTTTTGCTGATGACGATTAACCTGCCCTCTCTGTTTTTTATCGTTGAAAGATTTTCAAACTCGACGAGGCCTACACCCGGAGCCCGGAGTTCGGAGGTGTCCATTATTCTTCCGGCAATCCCGCCGATGTGAAAAGTCCGGAGAGTCAACTGCGTCCCCGGCTCGCCTATCGACTGCGCCGCCAGCACGCCGACGGTGGTGCCTACCTGAACAGGTTTGGAAGTCGAAAGGTCTATTCCATAACATTTTGCGCAAATGCCCCGCGGCGCCTGGCACGTAAGAACCGACCTTATCTTCACGGAAGCAAAACCCGCATCTTCCACTTTTTTAGCGATTTCCGCGGTTACGATTTCTCCTTCTTTTACTATTACCTCATCCGTTATCGGACTGACGATGTTGTCCGTAACGACGCGTCCAGTGATTCTTTCGGCGAGGGACTCAACGACATTCTGTCCCTCCGTGAGAGCGGAAACCGTTATCCCGTTAACCGACTGGCAATCATCTGTGTATATCACCATGTCCTGGGAAACATCAACGAGTTTTCTTGAAAGATAACCCGCCTCCGATGTCTTGAGTGCCGTATCGGAAAGACCTTTTCTTCCGCCGTGCGTCGATATAAAATACTCCGGGACACTCAGTCCCTCGCGGAAATTTGAAATGATAGGCGTTTCGACAACCTCCCCCATTTCACCCGTAACTTTTTTCTGGGGGCGCGCCATGAGGCCTCTCATTGCGACAAGCTGTCTGACCTGCGTTCTGGAACCCCTCGCTCCGGAAGAAGCCATAATGTAAAGAGCGTTAAACCTTGGTTCATCCGGACGCCACGGTTTCGCTCCCTGCTTTGCCATATCATTGAAAACAACATCGGCAAGGCGGTCGCTCGTGTCCTGCCACAGCGAAACAATCCTGTTGTACCTTTCCTGTTTGCTCATTATGCCCGCCTGATAACTCTTTTCAAACTTCTGAACCTGCGCCTGGGATTCTTCTATAATTTTGTCTTTCTCGGCGCACTGTATAAGATCCTGCATTGAAATAGAACTTCCCGAAATCGTTGCATAATGGAACCCGACCGCCTTAAGGTTATCAAGAAATTCCGCAAGACACGAAGTGCTTTTCTTCCGGTATATCTTCATAACGAGGTCGTGAACCTTGCCTTTCGTCATTTCTTCGTTAACCCATCCGACACCGTCCGGAACAATACCGTTGAAAAAAATCCGGCCGGCCGTCGTGAAGTCATTCCATTCGCTTGCGGGAAGAGCGCGGCCTTTTTCGTCCTTCTCGATAATTTTGTTTATGCCGTCCACTTTTATTTTTGCATGTAAATCAAGAAAACCGAATCTAAACGCCTTTTGAGCCAATAAACTGTCCGGAAATATCTTGCCTTCACCCAGCTCCCCTATCTTTACCTTCGTAAGATAAGCAAGACCGAGAATCATATCCTGGGAAGGAGTGTCCAGCATGTTGCCGTTTGCGGGGGAAAAGAAATTTCTCGTTGATATCAAAAGAGTCATCGTTTCCATCCTCGCCTCCGGCGTTAAAGGAACATGCAGCGCCATCTGGTCGCCGTCAAAATCCGCATTGAACGGGGCGCAGACAAGCGGATGAATCTGAACCGCATTTCCCTCTACAAGCACCGGATAAAACGCCTGCATGCTCAAACGGTGAAGGGTGGGCGCCCTGTTCAGTATGATGGGGTAGGTCTTCATCAGTTTTTCCAGAATGTCAAAAACAAGACCCGGCTGGTCGTGAATAACCCTGTTGGCGTCTTTTATGTGAGAAGCGAGACCCATTTTGCGGAGTTCCCTTATTATGAAAGGCTTGAAAAGTTCGACAGCCATATATTTAGGAACGCCGCATTGGTCGATTCTCAACTGCGGACCAGTGACAATAACCGCGCGGCCCGAAAAATCCACTCTTTTTCCGAGCAGATTCTGCCTGAACCTTCCCCTTTTTCCCTTGGTTATGTCGGCGAGAGATTTTAAAGGTCTCCCCGCAGCGGAATTAACCGTTTTTCCGCGTATTCCGTTTTCTATGAGTGCATCAACCGCTTCCTGAAGAAGCCGTTTTTCATTATTAACGACAACTTCCGGCGCTTTCAGTTCCTTTATATGCTTCAGCCGGTTATTCCTGTTTATGATACGCCTGTAGAGGTCGTTCAGGTCCGATGAGGCAAACCGTCCGCTTTCAAGGGGAACGAGCGGTCTCAGCCCCGGAGGCATTACCGGAAGAACCGTCAAAACCATCCACGACGGCTTGTTGCCCGAATAATAGAAACTTTCAACAATTTTCAGATGTTTATCCAGCCGGGAAATCCCGACGGGCGAACCCTCCGATTTCAGTTTCTTCCTCATTTCTTTGATTCTCTTTTCAAGATCAACTTCCTTTAAAAGTTTCCTTATCGCGCCGGCGCCTATGCCCGCCTTAAACCTGTTGCCATAAAGTTTTCTCATCCGCGCATAGTCGTCTATCGAAAGAAGCTGCTTGCTCTTCAGCGGCGTTGAACCGGGGTCGGTGACAATGTAATTCGCATAATAGGCAACCTTTTCAAGCTCGGTCACTTTCATCCCGAGCAGAACGCCCATTCTTGAAGGGGTCTTCCGCAGGTACCACACATGCGAAACGGGGACGGCGAGTTCGATAAGCCCCATTCGCCAGCGCCTGGCTTCCGACTCGGTCACTTCAACTCCGCACCGCTCGCAAATGATACCGGCGTGTTTTCTGAATTTATATTTCCCGCACTGGCATTCGTAGTCCTTGGTCGGACCAAAAATTGCCTCACAGAAAAGCCCGTCCCTTTCGGGCCGGAATGTTCTGTAATTGATGGTATCGCCCTTCTTAACCTCCCCGTAAGACCATTTTCTTATCGTCTGGGGAGACGCAAGAGAAAGTTTTATGCCGCAAAAACTTGAGAAATCAAGTTCGTCCTTTGATTTTTTCCTCATTTCTCTGCCCCTTTTTTCTTCAAAAGTTCCACTTTAAAACCCATGGACTGAAGTTCTCTTGTGAGAACCTTAAACGCCTCCGGCGTGGACGGGTGCGGAAAGGGTCTTTCTGAAATCTTTTCGTCTTTCTCGCCATCGTCGCCGATTATTGTTTCAAGCAGGCGCTGACGGCTTTTTACGTCATCGCTCTTTACGGTCAGAAACTCCCTGAGAAGATTGGCAGCCCCGTAGCCTTCAACCGCCCAGACCTCCATTTCTCCGAATCTCTGCCCTCCCATCAATGACTTTCCTCCCACCGGCTGCCTCGTAACCATTGAATAATGACCTGTCGAGCGGGCATGAATTTTGTCTTCCGCCATGTGAACAAGTTTTAGCATATAAGCGTACCCGGCGGTCACTTTTTCCATAAACGGCTCCCCCGTCCGTCCGTCGAAAAGCGTGAAAGCGCCCGAAACAGGGATGTTTGCCTTCTTCAAATTCTCGGAAATGGCGCCCTCATATTTCGGGCTGTTAAAAGATGGACAGATAAACCTGACATTCTGGATAGCCGCCGAAAAACCCAGTATTGTCTCAAGAATCTGTCCGATATTCATTCTGGACGGAACAGCCAAAGGACTTACAATCATATCGACAGGGGTTCCGTCCTCTAAAAAGGGCATGTCTTCAATGGGTAAGACAATCGAAACCACTCCTTTGTTGCCGTGACGGCCGGCCATCTTATCCCCTATGGCAATTTTTCTCCTGGTGGCAATGAAAACCTTAACTTTTTTATAGACTCCCGGCGGAAGTTCGATAACGCTTTTAGCTTCTTTAACCGCCTCTTCTTTTTCCGCCTTTGTCAGCCGTTCTTCCATCGCATAAATTTCCCGGATTCTATTTGCCTTTTTCTCGTGTTCTGCCGCTTTAATCCGCCGCAACTTGAGTTCTTTATCCGCATCTTTCAATTCACTGTTCCTCATGGCCCGGAGTTCGGCAAGTAGATCTTTGAACTTATCGCTGAGATTGCGCACGGTTTTTGCCCTCTGCGCTTTTGAAAGTTTTGACTTTCTTTCAAGAACTTCAACGCTGATAACAGTTCCCCGTATGCCCGGCGGAACCGTCAGGGAAACATCTTTAAACCTTCTGCCCTTGTCGCCGAAGATGCTTCTCAAAAGAACCTCGTGCGGGACGTACGTCTCCTCCTCAGGAACAACTTTCCCCACAATAATATCACCCCTGTTGACATAGGTCCCCTCAACGATAATTCCATCGGAGTCAAGATTGGATATCTGGCCGGGTGAAACCCCGGGGATATCCCTCGTGATTTCCTCCGCCCTTTCACCCGACGTGCCGGAATGAACTTCAACCTCGTGTTTTGTAATATGAATTGATGTAAAAACATCCTCTTTCACAAGGCGTTCGCTGACGATCATGGCATCTTCGTAGTTGTACCCTTCCCATGAAAGAAACGCAACAAGCACATTTTTACCGAGGGCGAGATAACCGTCATCGGTCGCACAGCCCCTTGTCAGAACCGCACCTTTTTTTATGTCTTGCCCTTCCGTAACCTGCGGTGAAAAATTTATGCAGGTATTCTGGTTTGTTCTGAGAAACTTCGGCAGGGTGTACACATCATATTCTCCGTCCGGCCTTTGGAGTACAATCCTGTTTGACTGAACGCTTACAACTTCCCCGTCATTACCGGCGAGAATAACGGACTGGCTGTCGCGGGCAATTTTCTTTTCAAGACCGGTCGCAACCAGCGGCGCTTCCGTTGCGAGAAGCGGAACCGCCTGACGCTGCATGTTCGCGCCCATCAACGCCCGGTTGGCATCATCATGCTCTATGAAAGGTATGATTCCCGCAGACGGCCCGAGGATCTGGTTTGAAAAAACATCCATATACTCCACCCGCGAAGCATCCTCAAAAATAAATTCTCCGCCCTTTCTCGACATCACGGATTTTTCAGTAATGCGGCCTTTCTCATCAACGGCCACCGTCGCATGGGCAATCACGTGCTTTTCTTCTTCATCGGCCGTCATATACTCTACTTTCGAAGTAACAATGCCGGTTTCAACTTTTTTGAACGGTGTTTCAAGTAAACCGTACTGATCAACCTTTGCGTACACCGCGGGTGAAACAATCAAACCGATATTCTGCCCTTCAGGGGTTTCTATCGGGCAGATTTTGCCGTAGTGCGAATTGTGAACGTCCCTCACCTCAAAGCCGGCCCTCTTACGGTTAAGCCCGCCGGGGCCGATGGCAGAGAGTCTTCTCTTATGAGTAAGTTCCGCCAGAGGCGAGGTCTGGTCAAGAAACTGCGACAGTTGAGATGTCGCAAAAAATTTGTTTATTGCGGTAATAACCGGCGTTGTGTTTATCAGTTCCTGGGGATTGGTGACCTCCTGCTTCATATTCATCCTGTCTCTTATCATCCTCGCCATATTCGTCAGACCGATTTTTATCTGGTTCTGGAGCAGTTCGCCGACCGACCGCACCCTTCTGTTCCCGAGATGGTCGATATCGTCGCTTTTTGTTTCGATCTTATGATTTAAGGCAATAACATGGTATATTGTGGCCAAAATGTCCTCATAGCAGAGCGTCCTGCGGTACATCGACGGGATATTCAGGCCGTGTTCCTTGAAAACATCCGCAAGACGGGAATTTATTTTATACCTTCCTACGGAGGAAAGGTCATACTTTTTTGTCGTCTTGAAAAGCAGTGTTTCAAAAAACAGTTTTGCCGTCGCTTCAGACGTGAATTCCTGAATTCTCAGTTTTTTAAAGAACTCGACAATCGCCTGCTTCTGCGACTGCGCATTATCCTTTTCAAGTGTTTCCAGTATGGCCGCATTTTTTTCGCGGGACTCTTTCGTAATAACGCTAAGCGTTTTAATCCCCATGTCCCTGGCAATTATAATCGCACCCTCATTTATTTTTGTTCCCGCGCTTACGAGAATTTTGCCGTCATCCGGGGCCTTTATTGTCTTTGCCAGATAAGATGGATTCTGCGGGTTTTCAACCTCAATTTTGTTCAGAGGGACTTCAACCGAATCATAAAATTTTTCTATTATCTTGTCGTTCGTATCAAGACCAAGCGCTCTGAGCATAACGGTCGCGGGGAATTTTTTTCTCCTGTCTATTACAACAAACAAAGCGTTGTTATAATCGAATTCAAATTCAACCCAGGCGCCCCTGTAAGGAATAATTCTCGCGCGGTACATCTGATTCCCGTACTGGGTTATCTCATTAGGAGCGCCTTCTTCAAAAATAACACCCGGAGAACGGTGCAGCTGATTGACAATCACCCTGTCGTTGCCGTTGATTATGAAACTGCCGTTTTTTGTCATATAGGGAACATTGCAGAAATTAACTTCTTTCTCAAAAATGTGCGGAGCCCCTCCTGTAACTTTGTATTTTTTAAGTCGGAGAAGAACCTTTACGGGGGCAGAATAAGTCACCTCTTTTCTCCTTGCCGCCTCCTCCGTGAGGTTTGGCCGGCCGGAGGTGTAACTGACATATTCAATTTCCATCCTGCCGTTTGTGGAAGTTATCGGGAATATATCCTTAAACGCACCTTCAAGACCGACAGGACGGCGCTGGTCGGGTGAAACGTCCTCCTGAAGAAACTCCTTGTAGGATTTTGTCTGTATGTCCAGAAAATTCAGGGTTGAAATGTATTCTTTAATTTTTACCCGCGCTAAATTGACTTCCTTCATGCGATTTCGCAGACGGCGCCGACTTCTTCGAGTTTCGACTTAATCTGTTCCGCTTTTTCCTTAGGCAGCGCCTCAACAACCTTTTTTGGCGCGCTGTCGACAAGGTCCTTGGCTTCCTTCAAGCCAAGGGAAGTAAGTTCCCTGACAATTTTAATCACCTGAATCTTCTTCTCGCCGGCGGATTTAAGAATCACATCAAACTCGGTCTTCTCGTCCTCCTGAGCCGCTCCACCGGCAGCGGAGACCGCAACCTGGGGAACCGCCATCTGTGCGCTGACTCCGAACTTATCCTCAATAGCTTTCACAAGATCATTCAGATCCATCACCGTCATCTTTGAAATCGCATCAATAATCTCATCCTTACTGTTTGCCATTATCTTTACCTCCTACTACACTTATTCTCTCGCCTGTAATTCCCGGTCGCTCGACTCAATAAGGGGGATTCTCCCCCCTTATTGGGCTCCTCACGCGCTTCACAGCGCATTCGTCGCTTGTCACCCCCCAAGTGGTAAAAAAATTGTTGCTTGGCACGTGCATACTACTACACTTATTCTCTCGCCTGTAATTCCCGGTCGCTCGACTCAATAAGGGGACGTTTCCCCTTATTGTGCTCCGAATCATCCGCCACAGGCGGACAATTCTCCGCGGTCATCCCCTCCAAAGGTAAAGGAGGGTTGCTTTTCACGACCATATTATTTTTTTTCTTTCTGGCATAGTCGCTCAGAACAAACACAATTCCTGAAATCAAGTTCTTGCAGACCCTGTGAAAACCATAAAGAGGCCCCTGTATTGCCCCAATAAAATTGACGAGCAGCGTGTTCCTGTCGGGGATTTTGGCAATTTCTGCAATATCCTTATCCGTCAAAATTCGGCCCGGCCGCAGAAAACCTCCCTTTATTTTAAAACTTTCATTCTCTTTGCCGAACGATGTCAGAACTTTGCAAACCTCGCCTGTAGAGTTATCGTCGGAAAAAATTACCGCCGTAGGCCCGTTAAAAAATGAGGAAATCTTCTCCCACTCTTTTTCCATAAGACGTTTGAAGAGGCGGTTTTTGACAACCTCGACGGACGCATGGATTCGGCGCAGACATGATCTTAGGCCCGTCATATTCTTAACCGTCAGGCCGCTGAATCCCGTAAAAATAAAAGTTCTGTTATTCCTGATAAATTCTTCTTTATCCGAAATCCACTTAACTTTTCCAGCTCTCTGTTTCATTTTTTGGTTTTTATAAAACTTTTAAACACTGACCGTGATACCGGGAGACATCGTTGTCGCGATTGTAATTTTCCTAATGACCTCTCCCGAAATAAACGGCAACTTCGCAGCGCGGATTGAACCGACCAGCGCTTTAATATTCGAGACAATATCCTCATCCGGAAACGATATCTTACCGCAACCTGCATGAATGTTCCCGGAAGAATCAACCTTCCATCTGACAAGCCCCGACTTAAAACTTTCAACGGCTTTCCCGACCTCAAAGGTTACTGATCCCGCTTTGGGAGTCGGCATAAGACCCCTCGGCCCTATGATTCTCGCGACCTGGCTCACATCTTTCATACAATCGGGTGTTGTGATAAGAACGTCAAAATCAATCTTGCCGTTCTTGATTTCTTCAATAATATCTTCAAAACCGACCCTTGAGGCGCCGGCGGCTGCCGCTTCTTTCGCCTTATCGCCTTTGGCAATAACCGTTACTCTCACTTCTTTCCCGGTTCCGGCCGGAAGACTCACCTTCCCCGTAATGTTTTGCGGTATCTTCTTGGCGCTTGTGGCGAGCCGCACGTGAACTTCGACGGTTTCGTCAAACTTCGCTTTTTTAAAACCCTTCAAAATTTTTATCCCGTCGGGAAGCGCATAAACCATTTCCGCCTTCACCGCTTCCGATGATGCCCTGTATCTCTTGCCCTTCTTCATATTTTTATTTTTCCGTCCCCTTACTGGGGACAGTCCCACCTACTTTTCCGTAACTTCTATGCCCATGCTCCGGGCTGTTCCCTTCACCATCCTGACAGCGGAAGCCAGATTTTCCGTATTCAGATCCGCAACCTTTTTCCGCGCAATTTCTTCCACCTGCTCCATGGTAAGGGTTCCTTTCTTTTCCTTGTTCGGAACGCCGCTCGCCTTTGCAATACCGACTGCTTTCTTTATCAGCGCCGAAACCGGCGGAACCTTCGTAATAAAAGTAAAACTTCTGTCTTCATAAACCGAAATAATCACGGGGATAATCATCCCCGCTTCCTCGTTTTTTGTCTTCTCGTTAAACTGCTTGCAGAACTCCATGATGTTTACGCCGTGCTGGCCGAGAGCAGGCCCGACGGGTGGCGCCGGATTTGCGCTTGCGGCCGGAATCTGCAACTTTATCGCCGTTTTCAGTTTTTTCTTTCTCGCCATTATATTTTTTCCACCTGGTAAAACCTCAATTCAACCGGCGTCGATCGACCGAATATTGAAACCATCACTCTCAATTTTCCCTTTGCCTCGTCAACCTCGTCGATATCGCCCACGAAATTGGCAAACGGTCCGTCGTTGATTCTAACATTGTCATGTTTGGCAAACTGCACGGACGGCCGCGGCCTTTCGGTTTCGGATTCCTTAACCAAATCCTTGAGGTACTGCACTTCTTGGGGTTTTACCGTAAACGGCGTCTTTCCGCCGAGAAAGCCGCTCACGCCATGTATTCCGTTAATGAACCAGAAGGTCTCCTCGTCAAGAATCATTTCAATAATGAGATATCCCGGAAGAATTTTACGGGGATGCACGACACTTTTCTTTTTCTTGATATCCACGACCCGCTCTTCCGGCATTATCACCTGTTTGATTTTAGATGCCTGTCCGGGGGCGCTGTCCGCGATTTTGTTTTCTATCGCGCGAACCACTTTCTTCTCGGATCCGACGAGTGTCTGAACAACGTAAAATTTATATTCTTCGCCTGTTTCCATTCTATTTCCTTATCAGGGCGGCGGGCGTCTTCGTCCGCCTGTGGCGGTGGTGGAGTCCATTTTTCACCGGGTTTAAACAAAAACCCCGACGCCTTTCGATATCAAAAAATCAACGAGCAGGATAAAAAAGGAAACAACAAACACAAGCACAAGCACAACGATCGTAAACCCGGCAACCGCCTTTTTTCCCGCCCACGAAATGTGTTTTGATTCCGCAAAAACACTCCTGAAAAACACCATCATTTTACTCATACGGCAAAATCCTCATCAGCCCTTTATTGGGTAAAACGTTAGATACTATAAAAAAATGAAATCGGTGTCAACACCCTATTTCCTAAAATGCCCGTTTTTGCGGTTACTTCCCGGTGCGCCTCTCAATCTTATCTTTACCTATAAATTTCTTCAAACAGTCGGGAACGCGAACGAAACCGCTTCCGTCCCAGTAATTCTCACAGATTGCCGCAAAAACCCTGCCGACTGCAAGCGAAGAACCGTTGAGAGAATGAAGATAAGAGACCTCTCCCGTTTTTCTTCTGAATCTCGTCTTTGTTCTTCTCGTCTGAAAATCCATGCAGTTGGAACAGGAGGAAACCTCAATCCACCTGCCCGTGCCTGCGGACCAGACCTCAATATCGTATGTCTTCGCTGCGGAGAAACCCATATTTTTACTTGAAAGCAGAACAATCCTGTACGGCAGACCGAGTTTCGTGAGGATTCTGCCGACACAATCAACAATTTCTTCAAGAGCTGCCTGCGAATTTTCGGGTTTTACAAATTCAAAAATCTCAACTTTGTGAAACTGGTGGTTCCTCACAAGACCTTTTCCGAGTTTTCCCCACGAGCCGGCTTCCCTCCTGAAACAGGGCGTCGAAATCTGAAATTTGAGAGGCAGTTCATCCTCGCTCAGAATCCGCTCCCTGAAAAGATTCCCCGCAGGAACCTCACCGGTCGGAATTAGATACAGCCCGTCTTCGGCCACCTTATAAAGTTCTGCCTCAAACTTGGGGAGCTGACCCGTCCCGAAAACAGAATCTCTGTTCACGAGATACGGCACGCTGACGGGCTCAAAGTCATTCTCCTCGTTCTCATCTATAAAAAAATTTATCAACGCCCGTTCAAGCCGCGCGCCGTCGCCCTTTAAGAGCGGCCAGAAAGAAGCGGTCATTGCGGATGCGGTCTCAAAATCAACGATATCAAGAAGTTTTCCGATTTCCCAGTGGGGGAGCGTAATATTTTCGGAAGGCGTCCCGGACGACTTTATAACCGCATCTTTGCCGGACGGAACTTCCTCCGCCGGAATGTTCGGAATACCCGAGAGAAGTTCCGTAAGTTCTGCTGAAATATTTTTCAATTCCTGCTCGTGAACTTTTTTCTCCTGTTTTAGCTCTTTCCCCGCAGATACTTCTTTAATCTTTTTTTGCTTAGAACGGATTTCTTCAACGATTTTCTGCTTTTGTCTTTTGACCCCGTCAAGTTCCAGCAGCCGGGCGAGAACGGACTCATCCACCCTGCCTTTCATCCGCTTTTTGAAGACCTCCGGATTTTCCCTGATAATTTTTAAATCAATCATTTTTTATTTTAACATTTAAGCCCTGCCACCGGACAAAAATTTGCCCGGACAGGTCTTGGAATTTCTTTTACCGAAGTTTGTTTTCAAGTTTTCGCCCGTCGGCAACCGAGCGAATTACCGAAGTTAGCTTCGGATTCTGTCTCAGTATTTCCTGAAAATCATGCCTGAAGAGAACAAACAGAACGCTCTCTTCAACCGCCTTTACCGTCGCGCTGGTCGGTTCGTCGCTTACCAGGGCAATCTCGCCGAAATAATCCCCCGCGGAAAGCGTGGCAACTGTTTTCTTCTTAAAAAATGACTGCTTTTTCAGCACCGCCACCGCGCCTTTGTAGATAACGTAGAACGCCTCGCCCGGCTGGTTTTCCCTGATAATAATTTTTCCTTTTGAGCAGGCAAACTTGTGGAATCTGCCGACAAGCATATCAATCTCGCCCGAGGCAAAAGCAGAAAAAAATTTAATCCTGAACAGCGTTTTAATCAGCAACTGCAATTCTTCCGACGTCATGGCTATTATTTACAAAATCCCTTAACCTTTTACAACACCGAGAGGAACCATCTTAGCGACTTTCTGCGAAATCCGGGCCGTCACGCAGGCATCCACGACTTCATCAACATCTTTATACGCGGCGGGCGCTTCTTCCGCGATCGTTTTCAGTTGAGCCGAAAGAACAAGAATTCCCCTTGTTCCGAGTTCGCTTATTAAATCGGAGCCGCGGACTTCCCTCAATGCCTGATGCCTTGACATCTGTCTTCCCGCGCCGTGGCAAGTTGAAAAAAAGGTCTCCTCCGCCGCCGACGTTCCCACAAGCAAATATGAAGAAGTCCCCATGCTGCCGGGAACAATTACCGGCTGACCCGTCTCCTGAAATTCCTGCGGCAAATACGGATGACCGCTCGGGAAAGCGCGCGTTGCCCCTTTTCTGTGGATAAAATATTTTTTCCCGCCGAACATTTCAACCTTTCCGATGTTGTGGGCAACGTCATAGACAAGGTCCAAACCAAGTTCTTTTTCTGCAGAGCCCAAAACCTTCTTAAAACTTTCCCTGATTCTGTGCATAATTATCTGGCGGTTGCACCAGGCGTAATTTGCGGCCGCGCACATAGCGGCGAAATACCTCCGCCCTTCTTCGGACTTAAAAGGCGCGCAGGCAAGCTGCCTGTCAGGCAGCGTAATGTTATATTTTCTTGACGCTGTCTGCATTGCTTTTAAATGGTCGTCACAGACCTGATAGCCCAGACCGCGGGAGCCCGTGTGAATCATAACGGTAATCTGTCCTTTGAAAATACCCCATTTTTTCGCAAGTTCGGAATTGAAAACTTCCGCAACTTTCTGGATTTCCAGAAAATGGTTCCCCGCACCGAGCGTCCCGAGTTGAGGCATTCCACGCTCCTGAGCTCTTGAGGAAACAAAATCCGGACAGGCGTCTTTCAGACAACCCGCTTCCTCGGTGTGAAGCAAATCATCCTCATGCCCGAAACCCCTTTCAACCGCCCAGCCCGCGCCTTTTTTTAGAACATCCCTCACTTCGCTTTTACCTAAACGCAGGGTTCCTTTTGAGCCGACGCCCGAAGGAACGCTGTGAAAAAAAGCCTGTAATAAAACCGGTAATTTCTCTTTGATTTTCTCTTCTTTCAAATTTGTTGTCAGCATCCTTATTCCACAATTTATGTCGTACCCGATCGCTCCGGGGGAAATGATACCGTCGTTTACGGGGTCCATTGCCGCAACGCCGCCTATCGGCATCCCGTAACCCCAGTGGACGTCCGGCATCGCAAGCGAATAACGGACGATACCCGGCAACGAGGCGACATTCTCCACCTGCTTTATTACATTTTCTTTTTTGATGTGAGAAATCATCCTGTCTGTCGCATAAACAATGCCCGGAACTCTCATCGCTCCGCTTTTCGCAATCTCAAATTTACATTCACCGATTTTTTTCAGTTCAGACATCAAATAAAATCTTTGCTTTGAAACTTTTCCCCGCCGGAGGCGGATGTCGCCCTGTAGTGAGCCGCCTGGACGGGACTCCACCGCCGGAAACCGAGGCTCCGTGATAGGTTGCCGCCTTGATTTCCCTGAGAAAGGTAAAATTCTTTTCATTTACCCTGACAAAAGACACTCTTGATTCAACAAAGAACTTTCCTGTCTTCGGAACACTGATTTTAACGGGCAGAAAATTCTTCGCATAGAAAAGGTAAAGAAACTCGTTTAGAAACCTGACGAGCAACTCGGCATAGGAATTATCCTCAAGATTAACATTATACTCTTTGGGCAGTTCATGAATTGCCCCTGCATTTATTTTTCCTATTAACGAAAACATCGCAAAAACCGCCTCTTCAAAAAGACCTTTCAGATTTTTTGATTTTACAAGAATGCCGATATCGGACGTATGGTCTAAATATTTATACAACTTCCATTTCCGGAATAATCTTCCCGGCGGAGGCAACCTTGTCGCCTTCGTTAAGACGTATCAGACGGACTCCCGAGGCGGCCCGGCCCGTCTGCCTTATGTTTTTCACGTTCTGTCTTATTGTCAGTCCGGAAGTCGTTATTATCATTATTTCGTCACTATTGTTGCAGGAAATAAGAGCCACGACAGGCCCTGTTTTTGCCGTAACTTTCATATTTATTATGCCTTTGCCGCCGCGGCGCTGACGCCGGTATGCGGAAATATCCGTTCTCTTTCCGTAGCCGTTTTCGGAAATTACAAGGAGGAGTTCTTCCGCTCCCTTTTCCTGAACAACTATTCCGACAATGCGGTCGCTTTCCAGTAATCTTATACCTCTCACCCCGCGGGCGGAGCGGCCGACGCATCTGACGTCCGTTTCATTGAATCTAATCGCCTTTCCGGCTCTGGTCGCAAGAACAATTTCAGCTCTCCCGGTACTCTGCTGCACTTTGATAAGTTTATCTCCCTCGTCAAGTTTGAGAGCGATGATTCCGGTCGACCGCGGATGGCTGTAAGCGGAGATGAGCGTCTTTTTCACCACGCCCCTCTCCGAAACCATAATAAGATTTCCGCAGGCATCGGACAGATTCTTAATCTGGCAGAACGAATTGACTTTCTCTCCGGAAGAGCCGAGAGTAAGAAAATTGACGATTGCCTTGCCTCTGGTGGTTCTTTGCCCCAGCGGTATTTTCCAGACCCTGAGCCAGTGCAGCCGCCCGAGAGTGGTAAAAACGAGGAAGGTCGCAAGATTTGAAGTGATGAACAAATGCTCCAGATAATCATCGTCTTTTGTTTTCATCGAAATCACGCCCTTGCCGCCGCGGCCCTGGACGCGCCAGCTGTCCAGAGGAACCCTCTTGATATACCCCTGATGCGTAATCGTAAGAACAACATCGGAATCATCAACCAGGTCTTCGTCGCTCAGAATTATTTCTTCATCCGAAAGTTCCGTCTTTCTTTCGTCGCCGTATTTCTTTTTAACTTCAGCAAGGTCGTTTTTTATGATAGAGAGTATCTCTCCCGTATCCGACAGAATTTTTTTCAGTTTTTCAATCAGCTTGATTTTCTCAATATATTCTTCCTCTATTTTCATTCTCTCAAGACCGGTGAGCTGCTGCAGTTTCATATCCAGAATCGCCTGCGCCTGAATTTCCGTCATCTTGAAATTCTTAACGAGCGCAACCTTTGCGTCTGCGGGCGTCTTCGACCTTTTGATGAGTTGAATTATCTTGTTGAGATTTTCCAGAGCAATTCTCAAACCCTCTAAAATGTGCGCCCTTGCTTCGGCCCTCCTCAGATCGAATCTGATCATTCTTGTCGCGACTTCGATGCGGTGGTCAATATAATAACCGAGCATCTCCCGCAGGCTAAGAACCCGCGGAACATTATCAACAAGCGCCAGCATTATCACGCCGAAATTCACAGAGAGAGCCGTGTGCTTGAACAACTGATTAAGAACGATGCTCGCGGAAGCGTCTCTGGAAACGTCAACGACGACGCGGATGCCGTCCTTGTCAGACTCATCCCTCAGGTTCGTGATTCCCGTGATTTTCTTTTCCCTAACCAAGTCTGCAATCGTCTCTATCAGGCGCGCCTTGTTCACCTGATACGGTAATTCGCTTACGATAATTGCCTGGCGGTTGCCCTTGAGCTCCTCAATTTCGGCCCTCGCCTTGATTGAAAAAGAACCCCTTCCGGTTTTATATGCCTGGGCAATGCCGGTCCTGTTCGTGATTATCGCGGCCGTCGGAAAGTCCGGTCCCGGAATGAGTTTGAAAAGTTTCTTATCCTCTATTTCCGGATCATCTATCAAAGTCAGAAGGGCATCCACAACCTCTCCAAGGTTGTGGGGCGGAATGTTCGTAGCCATCCCGACGGCTATACCTGACGAACCGTTTACCAGAAGATTCGGAATATTTGAAGGCATAACCAGCGGCTCTTTCAGTGTCCCATCGAAATTATCCGTAAAATCAACGGTGTCCTTATCAAGGTCCTTGAGTATCTCGTCGGAGATTTTCTGAAGCCTCGCCTCAACATATCTCATCGCCGCAGGAGGGTCACCGTCAACGGAACCCACATTACCCTGTCCCTGAACCAGAGGATACCTGAGAGAAAAATCCTGGGCCATTCTTATCATGGCATCATAAACCGCCATGTCCCCGTGAGGATGATATTTTCCCAAGCATTCGCCCACGATTCTCGCGGCTTTCTTAAAGGGTTTCCCGTAGAAAAGGGAAAGTTCCTTCATTGAATAGAGAATTCTTCTGTGAACGGGTTTCAAACCGTCGCGGACATCCGGCAGAGCGCGGCCGACGATAACGCTCATGGAATAATCGATGTAGGAAGAGACCATCTCGTTTTCTATATCCCGTGAGATTATTTTCGAAATGTCCTGTTTTAAGGACCCTACTTTTTCTTCTTTATCTTTTGGATCTTTTTTCATATATCAAGGTTCTTTACCTGCTTGGCATGGCTCTCAATAAATTTTCTTCTGGAAAGAACATCACTGCCCATAAGAGTCGTGAAAATTCTTTCGGCCTCGACAAAGTCCTCCAGCTTGACGGAAATAAGATGCCTCTTTTCAGGATCCATCGTCGTTTCCCAGAGCTGATCGGGGTTCATTTCGCCGAGACCTTTGTATCTCTGGATGACGGCGCCGCTTTTCCCTATGTCTTCAAACGCCGCAATCATGTCGGCAAGACACGAACATTCATTCTTTCCTTTTTTGCTTTCTATCTGAACTTCCTGCGAAAATCTCTCTATGCTATCTCCGAGCTTTATCCCCAGCCGCTCCAGTTCTTTTATGCTTTTTGCAAGAACCAGTATCTCCGGAAATTTGATAACTTCCATAAAGTCAACCTCGCCGTTTTCCGGCTGAGGTTCGACGCCCTGGTCCCCTTCGGATGCCGCAGTTTTCTCCTTGTAATCTTCCTTGAAGGATATTATTTCCTCTTCGTTGAAGAAAAAATTATCCTCAAACTTCGCTATCGGAATCCGGGGCATTTTGAGAAACTTTGAAATGTCCGGGGAACCGAGACCCCTGCCCTCCAATTTCTTCGTAAGTTTATTGATTGCCGTCACAGATTCAAGGACTTTCCCGTTATCCGATTTCTTTACGGCAGAACCGCCGTTTTTTCCCGCCTGTTTTATCGTAACCTCGCCTGCGCTTGAGTCAATGAAAAACTTCTGAAGTTCTTCTTCCGAAATCAGGTATTTTTTGAATGAACCTTTCCTGACCAGATACAAAGGCGGCTGCGCAATGAAAATATTCCCGTTTTCTATAAGCGGCCTGAAATGCCTGTAGAAAAGCGTGAGAATCAGCGTTCTTATGTGCGCGCCGTCAACGTCGGCATCCGTCATTATGATTACCCAGTTATACCTGAGTTTTGAAATGTCAAAATCTTCCCCTATGCCGGTGCCGAGAGCCGTAATCGTCGCTCTTATCTCATCGTTTGAAAGAATTTTCGCAAGACGGGATTTTTCCACATTAATGATTTTTCCCTTCAGCGGAAGAATCGCCTGAAACCTTCTGTCCCTCCCGCCCTTGGCGCTGCCGCCGGCGGAATCACCCTCTACAAGGAACAGTTCGCAGAGCCGCGGGTCACGAAAACTGCAGTCGGCGAGTTTCCCCGGCAGAGAACCAATATCCAGCGCCGATTTCCTTCTCGTAAGCTCCCTCGCTTTTCTGGCCGCATCTCTCGCCTGGTTCGCCAGAACAATCTTCTGCATTATCGTCCCAGCCACGCCCGGATTCTCTTCAAGAAAAACTTGAAGCCCCTCTCCGGCGATATTTTCCACAATGCCTCTTATTTCGGAGTTTCCGAGACGGGTCTTCGTCTGCCCTTCAAACTGAGGTTCGGGCACTTTGAGACTTATCACGGCTGTTAATCCCTCTCTCGCGTCATCTCCGGAAAAAATGACATTCTTGAATTTCTCCTGGAAATTCCTGTTCTTATAATCATTCAGGACCCTTGTCAAAGCGGCTTTGAAACCGGCAATATGCGTTCCGCCTTCAACCGTATTTATATTGTTTACGAACGACAACAAAATATCGCCGTAGTCCTCGGTATACTGCAGAGCAACCTCAACAACCACGTCATTCTTCTCATTCTTGAAATAAACCGGTTCCTTGTGAAGAGGATTTTTGCCTTTATTCAAAAATTTTACAAAAAAAGAAAGGCCGCCCGTATAGCAGAAAGTGTGTTTCTTCTCTTCTCTCTCGTCGCTTATCGTGATTGTTGCCCCGGGGTTTAAAAAGGCAAGTTCCCTCAACCTTCTGGACAACACTTCAAAATCAAATTCTATTTCGTTTGTAAAAATTTGGTTATCCGGAAAAAAAGTAATCTGCGTTCCGTGAAG
>JBDRMV010000020.1:0-4324 GCA_043811795.1 bacterium
AGCGCCGGCCCCTGTTTCGAGGGCGGCGGGATTTCTTCGGGAATCCGCGCGATGCCCGGAGCAATACAAAAAGTAAAAATTAAAGACGGGAAAGTTTCATACAAAACAATACGGAATGAAAAACCAATCGGAATCTGCGGCAGCGGCCTGATATCTTTAACAGCCGGAATGCTGAAGAGTAAAATTTTACAGCGCGACGGTAAACTTAAATCAGATGCCCCCGGCGTTAAGGGTGACAGGTTCCTTGTTGTAAAAGGGGAAGAAACGCGCGACGGGCGTGACATTCACATTACGGAAGCGGATATTAAAAACCTCATAAATTCAAAGGGCGCAATTTTTACGGGGATATACGTGCTGCTCAAGGAACTGGGTCTGACGCTCGGCAACATACAGCGCTTTTTTATTTCCGGGGGGTTGGGAACCGCCCTGGATATAGATGAGGCCGTTTACATCGGACTCTTTCCCGATATACCGCGTAACTTATTTATTTTTATGGGGAACTCTTCCATAACCGGCGGCAGGATGTGTCTGCTCAGCGGGGAAGCGAAGGATATGGCCGTGGAGATAAATAAAAAAATGACGTATATTGATTTGTCTTCCAACCCGGTTTTCATGCAGGAATATACGGCGAGTTTATTTTTCCCGCACACGAATCTGGAACTGTTTCCCAGTTGGGCGGGGTCTGTCCCCATTACGGACAAAGTTGTAGATGGGGACTGTCCCCTTCCACATTAGGAGGAGTTAGAGTGAGAATCGCAATTGCCGGAAAAGGAGGGGTGGGAAAGACCACTTTTGCGGCTCTTCTGATTAATGTTTTCAGGGAGAAGGGGCCGCGCCCGGTGCTGGTTGTGGACGCCGACCCCAATTCCAATCTTCACGTTCTGCTCGGGATAAAATATGAAAAGACAATCGCAGACATCAGGGAAGATGTGAAAAACGAGCAGCCCCCCGCGGGAATGTCGCGGCCGCAGTATTTTGCTCTTTCCGTGGAGGAGTCAATTATAGAGAAGGATTCAATGGATTTTATTGCAATAGGACATCCCGAAGGCCGGGAGTGTTACTGCTCCGTAAATCACATTCTCAGGGATTTTCTTGAGAAGATGAGCATGCGGTATCCGGTGGAAGTAATAGACAACGAAGCGGGTATGGAGCACATGTCGCGCCAGACCGACGGGAAAGTTGACTGGCTTATTTTCGTGGCTAACAAAGATAAGGTGAGTCTTTCTTCGGTGAAGAACAGTATTGCCCTGCTCGGAAAACTCAAGGTGACGGCGGCGCACACGGGGCTTGTTCTGAACAAAACCGAAAAAATACCCGCCTTCGCAAACGAACTGGGCGTGGAAATACTCGGCGTTATCCCGTATGACGACGAAATTGAGAAGGCGGCGGAAGAAGGGGAAATCCTTAAAAAAGTTTTGCCGCCGACGCGAAAAATAATAGACGTTATAGCCGAAAGAATAAACCAAAATAAAGGAGTGGAATAATGGATATTGTAAAAGAAAAATCCAGTGGAAAAGTAAGTGTTGTTAAAATCGGAAAAGGCGAAAAAGAGGTAACGGTCGGAGGCCACTCCACGCTTCCCTTCCTTGATTTTGAGGGGGAGATTCTGCACCGCCCTCTGCTGGCGCTTGAAGTGCACGATTTTCTCAACCCCGACTGGAACCCGTTCCTGCTTGAATACTGGAAGGATTTAAGCACGGCGGAATGGACGAAGAAGGCGGAGGGTTTTTCTCCCGACCTTCTCTGCGTCCGGTTTCTGTCGGCGGACCCCGATGCGAAGAATACGTCCGCGCAGGATGCGGCGAAGGTACTTGAGGAAGTGCTGAAAAATACTTCGCTTCCTCTGATTGTGACCGGCTGCGGCAATGTCGCCAAGGACCAGGAAATCATTCCGGCTCTCGCGGAAGCGGCTAAAGGCGAGAATGTTCTCATAGGAATAGCTGTAAAGGAAAATTATAAGACACTGGCGGCCGCGGCTCTCGCCGGCGGGCATTCCCTTATTGCCGAGACCCCGCTTGATATAAACCTTGCGAAACAGCTCAACATTCTCATTTCCGATATGGGGCTGGGTGTGGATAAAATTGTTATGCATCACAGCACCGGCGCCCTGGGCTATGGCCTGGAATACTGCTATTCGATTATGGAAAGGTGCCGCCTCGCGGCGCTTTCGGGCGACGCGATGATGTCTCCGCCGGTAATGAATTTTATCGGTCAGGAATGCTGGAAGACGAAGGAGGCGAAAGAAAATTTTAATCTGGGTCTCACGTGGGAGAACGTCACGGCTGCGACTTATCTTGAAGCCGGAAGCGATATAATTGTTTTAAATCATCCGGAGAGTTTAAAAAACCTGAAAAGTGTGGTCGAACAGTTAAAAGCGGGAGGGGGAAAATGAAAATTTTAGTATTAAATTCCAGAATTTATTCGCTGGAGTACGAGCTGCTGAAAATGCCCGAAGAGCGGGTTTTATGCGACGGAAGAATCACAAGAATCGGCGCGGAATCTTCCATTATTACGCATAAAATAACCGGCAGAGAACAGGAGAAAATCGTAATGCCCGTTTTTGACCACCAGAAGGCGCTTGAAATGATCCTGAAAATTCTCTCCCGGCCGGAAACGGGTCTGATAAAAAGCGCCAAAGATATAAAGGCGCTCGGTCACAGGGTCGTTCACGGCGGCGAGGACTTTCCGGAATCCGTGAAAATAAACGAGTCCGTTAGAAAAAAGATATATCAGAACATCCAGCTGGCTCCTCTGCACAATCCCTACAATCTTAAAGCGATTGACGCGGCTTTAAAGGTTTTTCCTCATACGAGGCAGGTCGCGGTCTTTGACACCTCTTATTATCAGAAGATGCCGCCGGAGGCGTATTATTACGCCCTGCCCTTTCATCTCTACAAAGAACACCAGATAAGAAGATACGGTTTTCACGGAATCTCGCACAAATATGTGTGCGAAAACGCGGCAAAAATACTGAAGAAACCGTTAAAGAATCTGAAAATAATATCTTTTCATCTCGGCCAGGGTTGCTCGGTGTCCGCTATCAGGGATTGCGCTCCGATGGATACGTCCATGGGGTTTTCCCCTCTGAGCGGTCTCGTGATGACGACCCGATGCGGCAATGTCGACCCGGAAATTGTGATATATCTTTCAAAACTCGGATGGAACATCACGGAAATTGAGACAATGCTGAACAAAGATGCGGGGATTCTCGGCATTTCCGGCGTAAGCGACAATATGAAAGACGTGATTGAAGCCGCGGAAAAAGGAGATGAGCGTTCTAAACTGGCTATCGACATCTTCTGTTACGCCGCAAAGAAATATTTCTTCTCTTATTTCGGAATTCTGGAAGGCGCGAACGTAATAATATTCACCGGAGGCATCGCGGTAAACTCTCCGCTGATAAGAAAAAAGATTCTTCAGGGAGCAGAATTCATCGGCGTGGAAATCGATTCCGCAAAGAACAAAAAAACGGTTGCCTGCGCGGGAAGAATAGAGAGCAAATCCAGCAAAGTTAAAATTCTTGTGATACCGCGCAACGAAGGGATACTGATTGCCAGAGAGACATATAAAATAACCGGGGGCAAATAAAAGCGTCAGCCGGCGGATAAAAAATTAAAAATAAAAACCGGCGTACTGCTCGGCAGGCAAGGGGGATGAAATGTATTTAATAGGAGAGAGAATTAACGGGATGTTTGAAGACATCAAGAAAGCGGTTCAGGAAAAGGATGAGACTGTTATAAAGCGCTGGGTCGAAGAGCAGATAAAGGAGGGCGCGGACGCGCTCGACGTAAACGCGGGACCGTCTTCCGACAAACCGATGGAAGCGATGGAATGGCTTATCGGCACGATAAGAAAGCACACGGACATTACTCTCGCAGTGGATACCACAAAACTCAACGTAATGGAAAGAGGGTTGGCGCTTGCGGGAGAGGGAAAAGGGATTATTAATTCTGCCAACGGAGAACCCAATAAACTGGCGAAACTTTTAGAGCTTGCGAAAAAATACAAAGCGAAGGTCATAGGCCTTACAATGAATGAAAAGGGAATTCCGGTGGACGCTTCGCAGAGGGTTGAGATTGCCGCCCAGATTATAACGAGCGCGACGGAAGCCGGGATTTCGCCGGACGATCTTTTCATTGACGCCGTGATTCTTCCCGTCAACGTTGCGCAGAGTCACCCGCCCCAGGTCTTGGAGACCATATCACAGGTGAAGATGCTCTGCGACCCTCCGTGCAGAGCCGTGTTGGGGTTGAGCAATGTTTCGCAGAAGTGCAATAACCGCCCTCTGATTAACAAGGTGTATCTTGTAATGGCGATTGCGCGT
>JBDRMV010000021.1:0-10400 GCA_043811795.1 bacterium
CTTATTCCGACGAGAGGCGGCGCCTGCCTGAAAGCCGTCGCCCAGTTCTGCCGGATATCTATTTTAATCCAATGCTCCATTTCCTGCTGGTTAATTATAATAAATTTTATAATTTGGGCAAGTCGGAAATTTCAAATGTAATGGAAAATAGGGTCGCCTCTATTTTTTCTTACTGATACAAAAGTAAAAAATAGAAGTGACCCTATTTTCCTTAAAAAATTTCGTCGGGAAGTTCTGGAGAAAATGTCATATTGCCTGTCTGGCGGCAGTCCCTAAAGGGACGTCCTGTGGACAGACAGGTAAAGCACCGTCCCCAATCAGAGGATTTCGTCGGGGAGTTCAGGCTTTTTGATTTTTCTCGCTATTTTTTCCGCGATTTTTTCCGCTTTCACGGGCGCGCGGGGCGCCCTGGCCGTCGTGCCGGCTATTTTCTCAAGGATTTCCGTTATGTCTTTTCTTAAAAATATTTTTTGCCACTTTCCGGGGATTCTGCCGCAGACAAACATCAGATAATCGGCGTCGGCGCCGATTGCCTTTGCGATGCGCGAAATTACTTTTTCGTCCGTCGGGAGGTTTCTTTTGCCTTTGAGTATTTTTGAAAGGTAGGAACTGTCAATCCCGCATTTTTTAGCGAGGTTTCTCGCGGAAATGTTAAGTTCTTTCATCCGCGAAAAAAGGATTTGCGAAAACATATCCCGGCTCATTTCCTCGGCGCCTTCCTGGCGAAATCGTTTATTGCGAGAGTACCGACTGCGGCTCTGACCGACGCTACCGAGGAAATATCCTGAATATCGTCGGTGACCGAAACGGAGCCCACTCTTTTTATCAGTATCCCGATAATTTCGTTGGTATCCGGATGGTAGATTTTTCTGCCGGTGCGGTAAATATCGAAATTATCGCCATTTTTGATTCCGTCGCTTTTGCCGACATCAAGGATGACTTTTGAGAATTGCGCATGCAGTATCTGCTCCTCAGTAAAGCCGGCAATTTTACCGGAGTACTTGAAATCAATGGGCTCTTTTTCGCCGCTGTAGTAAGGCGCTATAAAAACTTCGGGATTTTCCGTTATCTGTTCTTCTATTTGTTTTTCCGCTTTTTCAGGAACGGATTTTTCTTCTTTTTTTTCTCTGTAAGTCGGAACGATTATGGCGTCTCCGGGAAAAATCCAGTGGGGGTCTTTTATGTATTTGTTGTATTCCCATATTTCTCTCCACCTGTCCGGCGTGTCGTAAAACTTTTTTGATATTTCGCGCAGCGTGTTGCCGGTCTTTACAGAATGTACTTTGAGCACTGTTTCCATTTCAGCCCGGACCCCCGAAAAAAAGAACAGAAAAAACAGCCCGGCGAGCACATTGATTCTATTTAACATATTGCCTCCCAAACTCACGCTGATAATAGCAAATTCAATTCCTTATTGTAAACAAGGGGTTGACAAATTTCACTTTTATTTTTATTTTTATGCAGTTAGGCGCCGTTTAAAACATGGGAAAGGAGGTGAGAAATGAGCAAAACACAGAAAAGTGCCGGAAGACATATTGTTGCGGAACTCTGGGGCTGCAACCCCGAGTTTCTTGACGATGTTTCCATCGTGCGGGAATTTATGAACAATGCGGCTTCGGCGGCGCATGCGACTGTTTTGAAATCCGTTTTCCACACTTTTCAGCCGTGCGGCGTTTCGGGCGCGGTGATCATTGCGGAGTCCCATCTCGCAATTCATACATGGAGTGAAATTTCTCTCGCATCCATTGATATTTATACGTGCGGGGAAAATGCGGATCCCTGGGCGGCGTTTAAATATCTTGTGAAGGCCTTTCAGGCGAAAAAACACAGCGTTTTTGAACTGAAGAGAGGAATTTTCGAGGCGGAAGAGGGTTTCAATTTACAGGATAATTACAGGGAACAAATTTGTGACAAACTGGTTTGAAGAAAAGTTCAGTCCTTACGAGATACACAGACATAAACTAAAAAAAGTAGTCAGAAGAAAGAAAACAAAATTTCAGAACATTATAATTGCGGAGACACACTCCTTCGGAAGGTGTCTCATTCTTGACGGTGAACTCCAGTCCGCTTTATCCGACGAAAAGATATATCACGAAATGCTTGTCCACCCGCCTCTCGGTTTCTGCCGGCGAACCGTTTCAAACGTTTTAATTCTCGGCGGCGGAGAAGGGGCGACATTGAGAGAGGTCTTGAGATGGCGCTCGGTAAAAAAGGTTACGATGGTGGATATAGACAGGGAAACCGTTGACTTCTGCAAAAAATATCTTAAAGAGTGGCACAAAAATTCTTTTTCCGATTCCCGCGCGGAAGTCGTTTACGAGGATGCCTTTAATTTTGTTGAAAAGTCGTCCGAAAAGTGGGACGCCGTGATAATGGACCTGACCTGTCCTCTCCGCGGCGGCCCGGCATATAAACTTTATTCAATGGAATTCCTTGGAATCATTAAAAAACATCTTCTGCCGTACGGCGTTCTGGGCAGCCAGGCGGGGAGCGCCTCAATGAATGCTTCCGCTTTTCACTACGCTTTTTACGCCACAGTCAGAAAGGTTTTCAGCGCCCTGTTTTCCTACCGGATTTTTGTTCCGTCATTTGATCTTCCGTGGGCTTTTCTTTTTGCATCCGGCCGCCTGAATTCTTCCGTCCATGCATGGAGAAAAATCAGGAAAAACGTCAAAGGTCCGTTTAACACGCTTAATCAGGGAGTGTTGTCCGGCATCGGAGAAAACCCCGAATATTTTAAAAACAACTTGAAAAACTGCAGAAGAATCATAACAAGAAAAAAACCTGTTTTCTATTTCAAGTAGGTGAACCCCGTTAGAATCTTACGTTACAACTTCTGCGCAAATTGTAGAAAATGGAGAAAATGGGGACGTCCTACATTTTATCAGTTTTTTTCTGAAAACCAGCACCGTCCCCGTTTTTTTCTGAAACCAGAACCGTCCCCGTTTTTCCTATGAAGAAAGCGGCGTCAAGTTTGTATAGGTCGCTGAAAAATTATATCGCCGTCGAAAAGCATTCTTTCCACACACCCGGTCATAAAGCGGGAGCGGCTTTTGACGGGCAATTCAGGCATTTCCTTCAGAAGAACATTTTTGATCTTGACATCACCGTCACGCCTTTTGTGGATTCAATTCACGACCCTGTCGGGTGTTTGAAGAATACGGCAGACCGCATCGCGTCCCTTTACGGCGTCAGGAAGAGTTTTTTACTCGCAAACGGTTCGACCTCGGGTAATCTTGCCGCGTTTCTTTCCCTTTTCAGCGACGGCGATTCCGTTCTTATTTCCAGAAATGTTCACAAGTCGGTCATTTCGGCGTGCGTGATATCGGGGATATACCCCGTCTGGATGGTCCCGCACATACTCAAAAACGGCATTACCTGCGAGGTTACGTCTTTGGATGTTTTGAAGTATCTTGAATTGTATCCGGAGGTGAAGGGCGTTTTCATAACTTCCCCGACGTATAACGGGGTTATCACGGATGTGGATAAAATTTCGGATGTCTGCCGCAGGGCGGGGAAGGTTCTGGTCGTGGATGAGGCGTGGGGGCCGCATCTTAAATTCGCCGGAGCCGGAAATTTGTCCGCCGTAAATTACGCGGATTGCGTCATTCAGAGTTTCCACAAGATTTTTCCTGTTTTTTCGCAGGGTTCCGTCATTCACGTCTGTTCATCTTCTCCCGATGTAGACAGCGTCGGGAATGCGGTTTCGCTTTTAACGACGACTTCGCCGTTTTATCCGATGCTGCTCACAATTGATTATGCTGCGGAAATTCTTGAAAAGAGAGGTAAAAAAATTACGGAGAAGATGATGTCTCTCGGGGATTACGCTGTTTCAAGAATCAGCCGGCTGCCTTTTATGAGGGCGCTTGATTCGTCTGTTCTGCCGGAAAATTACGGGTGGGATTCAAGTAAAATAACCGTTGATTTCAGGGAAATAGGGCTTACCGGTTTTTTTGTGCAGAATTTTCTGAAGAAATACGGCATAGGTATCGACTGCGCGACGCCGCTTAATATAATTGCGGTTCTCGGTTTCGGCAATACGGGGAAAGATGTTGACGCTCTGGTAAGCGCTTTGGAGAAATTGCCGCGGAAGAAACCCATAAAATTTACGAATTTTCGTCTGCCGGAAACGCCGCCGGAGATTGTTCTGAGTCCGCGGGAGGTTTACACGAAACACGCGAAGCAAAAAATTTCTCTTGAAAGAGCGGCAGGCAGGATATCCGCCTGCACGATTGCCCCGTATCCTCCGGGCATTCCGGTTCTTCTTCCCGGCGAGAGGATTACAAAAGAGGTTATAAGCTATCTGAAAATGATTGACAGGTTCAAGTGGTCTGTGTTCGGTTCCGGCAAGAAAACGGAGGACAGGTTGGAGTTCGTAAGCGTGATTGACGTATAAACCTGTTTCATCGTGGTAGAACCATCATATTTTTGCTATACTAAAATCCGCCTGAAGGAGTGTTTTATCTTCGGAAGGCATAGTAATACCAGGGCGGATTGACCGTTTTCCGCCGCTGATTTTGAGGGAGGTGTTTATGGGGAAATCAAAAAAGAAAAAATTGAGTCCCGGGGGGGAAGTTAAAAAACCGGTAAAGCCGGCAAAGAAAATTTCCGGAAAAAGTCCGGCGCGGACGAATTCTTTGAAAAAAGAAACTTTATCCGCCGACCGCCTTCGCGAAAAAAAAGTTCCGCACAAAAGCAGTCCCGCAAAAAAGAAACATCTGAAGAAAATCATTGCGGGTCTTGAGGAAGAATTGCTTTTTCTTCAGGAAAGAATAGAGAAAGCCAAAAGAAACGAATGGATGGGGACGGTTAACGATGAAATCGACAACGCGGTCGCTTCCTCCGAGAGAGATATTCTTTTTGAAAGAGTTGACAGGTTTATTCAGCGTCTGGACGAAATTCAAAATGCTCTTAAAAAAGTGCCGTTAAAAAGATTCGGCATGTGCGAAAAATGCGGAAGAGAAATTACAATAAAAAGACTGGAACTCATCCCTTACGCGAGGTATTGCTATAGATGTATTTTAAAGTAGCGGTTTTTCCCCGCGCTCTCGGGCTCCTCGGCATTTTCCTTTTTTTGTCCGTAAATTCCCTTTCGGCCGTTAAAATGGACAGCGTTTTCTGGGATATCGGCAACGTTGATATTACGTCGGAGCGCGAAAAGACCGTTGAAATTTTCAACGAAGGCCTCCGTCCGGTTGAAGTCTCCGCCCGCGCCACCTGCGACTGCATAGAAGCCGACCCCGCAAAAACCGTTATTCCCGCAAACGGCAGGAAAAAAGTCAGGATAATTTTTAACCCTTACGGGGAGAAAGGAAAAGTCCGGCACAGCGTTTATTTTGAGTTCAGCCTCGGGGATGTTCCGTTCGTAAATTACATGGTTACCGCCGACGTCGAGGAAAAATTTGACGTTTATTTGTTTTATGATGAAAATTGCAAGTCGTGCAGGAAGGTGCTGAAAAAACTGCGGGCTTTTAAGAAGGTCTACAAATTTGAAATAAAAGAATTCCCGGTCGAGAAACCCGTGAATTTCGAACTGCTTAGATTTATAGAGAATCTTTACGGAAAAAAGGAAAAGAAATTTCCTGTTATTGCCGTCGGCGCCTCGGTGATTGCCGGAACGGAAGAGATACTTAAAGGAGTGGAAGATGCGCTGCGCAATTTTTCTCCGCATAAGAGCGGAATTCGGAATTTTCATTCCGAAAAAGTCAGGAGTGGTCTGGTCGGCGAATTCAAGAGTTTAAAGTTGCTGCCCGTCGCCGCCGCAGCGTTGAGCGACGGGGTAAATCCCTGCGCTTTTGCCGGAATAATTTTTCTCGTTTCTTATCTGAGTTTTGTGCTTAAAAAGACGTCAAGGGAAGTTTTGACTTTCGGAATCGGCTACTCGTCGGGCGTCTGCATTTTTTATTTTATTTTCGGTCTCGGGATTCTGCAGTTTCTCAAGGCGCTTTTTCTTGTGGAAGTTCTCGGCAAGATTTTTTTTCTTCTGCTCGCCGTAGGGACCGCCGTTCTCGCCGTTTTCAGTTTTCTGGACGCTGCGAGGTTCAAAAAAGGGGGAGAAATTTCTCTCAAGGTGCCGGACAAAATCGCCGCAAAGATGCGGGATACTGCCGAGCATTTCCTTAACAAAAAAGGTCTGTTTTTCTATTCTTTCCTTATCGGCGGGATTGTTTCAAGTTTTGAACTGATATGCACCGGCCAGATTTATCTTCCCACAATTTCCTACATCGTTTCCGTAACGAAGTTCAGCTCAGCGTCCGTTTTTGCGCTCTTTCTTTATTCGGTGCTGTTCACGCTGCCGCTTTTCATCGTTTTTGTGTTTGTATTCAGGGGACGAAGTTCCGTCGGGATGATAACTTTTGTGAAAAAGAATGTTTTCAAAGCGAAGGTTCTCATGGGATTTGTTTTTGCGGCTTTTTCGGTCTATCTTTTTATGAATGTTTTCAGATAAGGAGTTTGTAATGAGGTATTTCAAGAATGTTTTTCCTGCGGCTGTTTTGTGGTTCGTGTTTTCCGGCGTCTCTGCGGCTTTCGTCGAAGGCGACCGGATGCCGAACTTCGGCCTGCCGTGTTCGGACGGGGAATATTACACTCTCTCCGGGGTCTGCGGAAGTTCCGACGTCGTTGTTTTTACTTTTTTTGATTCCCAGTGCAAACCCTGCAGGGAGGAACTTCCGCTTATACAGGCGGTGCGTAAAAAATACAGGGGCAGCGATGTCCGGTTTTTTATGGTTGCCGTCGGCGAGGAATCGGAACAGGTGGAGGCATGTATCAAGGAATGGAGGATAGATATTCCCGTCCTTGAAGACACGTCCTGCACTCTGGCGAAGAAGTGCGATGTTGTTATAGGGTCAATGAAAAATATCCCGCGGACGGTTGTCGCGGGCAAAGACGGAAGGATTAAAAAAATTTTTAAAGGTTATCACGCCGACATGGAACAGGCGCTTTCCAATGTTATAAAGTCTGCGCTGGCGGAGAAAGTCGTCCGGCAAAAAAGCGTAAGAGTCCTCTACACGAACAGCGCAAACGGCATAATTGAGTCCTGCGACTGTCCGAACAATCCGTACGGAGGTCTTGTCAGGAGGCTGACCTTCTTCTCCAAAACCGCCAAAGCGGATTTAAAAGTTTCGGCCGGCGACTTTTTTTCGCCGAACGACGAGTCAATAAAGAATGAATATGTCGCAAAAATAATGGATAAGCTGGAATACGACGCGGTCGGTCTCGGCGACCAGGAGTTTAAGACGGGCACCGAATTTTTTATCGATATTTTGAAAAAATATCCTCTCCCCGTCGTCTGCGCGAACATGCAGGTCTGCGATGAGAATTCCTGCTGGTTTCTCGGGAACTCATATATCATTAAGGATGTCAACGGCGTTAAGGTCGGAATCACCGGCGTCGTTTCGCAGTCATGTTTTCTTTTCTATCCGAAGAAAGTGAAGGAACTGCTCAAGTTTACGCAGACCTGCGTTGACGCTTTGAATTCCGTGGTTCCGGAACTGAGAAAAAAGAAATGCGATGTTGTCTTCGTCGTTGCTCATGTCAACGAGCAGGAACTGCGCGAGATAAAAGAGAAAGTCCCGGGGATAGACGTTATTTTTACGGGACACACGCAGAACAAGATATACGTTGCGGGGAAGCCCGTCGTCGTGCAGGCCGGAGCCGCCGGCAGGTGTGTGGGCGAACTTCTGGTGGAGATGGATTCCGCAGGGAATTTATCTTTTTCCAACGAGGTTTTTTCCCTGACGAACGAAATCAAAAAAGACGACTGGGGAATTTCTCAAAGTGAAGAATATTTAATAAAATACAAGAAGAGTTTGGAGACAATAAAAAAGTGAGGGAGGCGATGTGAAAAATTATTATAAAGTTGTGTTTGCCGTTCTTTCCGTTTTTCTTTTGAGCACCGCGCTGTTTGCCGTTCCGAAAAAAGTCGACAGTTCTTCAAGAAAAAAGCCGCAATGGATTTCGATTCCGCCCGAGGAGAAAGGGTTTCATTATTTTATCGGAATCTCGCAGAACCAGGAAGACAAAGGCGTCGCTCTCGGCAAGGCGCTTGAAGAGGCGCAGAAACAGGTCCTTTCTACGATAGGCATTGTGGTCGGGACAAAGATGCGGCTGAACAAGGAAATATCCGAAAACGAAACCGTTACGAAAATGATGGACCAGTACAGGGAGACGGGAAAAGCAAAGTTACAGGGGCAGAAGGTGAAGGAAATTTACAGCGAGGAGTACCGCGACGGCGACCGGCGTTTTTTTGACGTGTACGTCCTGCTGAAGTATTCGGCCGGCGAGATAAAAGCGGAGAGGGAAAGAATCGAACAGCAGCAGGCGGCGAACAGAAGGGATGCCAAAGAAAAACTTCTGCTGATTGACAAAATGATTTCGGACGGTAAAATATGGGACGCTTATCAGGAGGCGTCACGCATTTTTACGGGTCTTGCCGACCAGCCGGGCGCTTCCGAATACCGTCTTCTTCTGAATATAGTTAAAAAAATAGTGAACGGCCTTGTGGTAACACCCGTCAGCGTAAAGGGCAAGGATCCCTCGGTAAAACTGACTCTCATCTGGGATAAAGAAAAGCTGCCTGTTGCGTCGGTAAAAATGCTTTCCGAAATCGTGCAGGGGGAAGGCGAGATTGTTTCGCCGCAGACGTCAGGGGACGACGGCATAGCGGTCTTCCCCATTTCAAAAATCAAGTTTCAGGGCGGTCTTGCAAAACTCAAAATTCAGCCCCAGACAGAACCTTTTCTGGATTCCCTGAAGAATGCCTACATGGACGATTCCGATTTTGACTCGCTGAAAAAATCGCTTGAGAACTCAGTGGTTTCGATCATTCTAAAAGCGTCCGATTTCGGCGGGCAGAAATTCTGCCTCATTGTATGGAACGAGGCCGGCAAAAGGGAACACTCGTTTGAAGTGTCCACCACAAAAGAACTCGGGAAGGCGGGCATAAGCGTGAGGTCTTTTTCCGAAATTCCGCAGGAAGTGAGTTTTGACAGTTTTGAAAATGAAAAATTCTATGATTTTCTTTCTTCTCAGGAAATGGACGCGCTCATCGTGGGAAGATTAAACGTGATTGACAACGGCGACGTTTATAACCTCAGAAGCGTTACCTCCCGGATTGACCTCAAAGTTATTGAAATAAAGACGAGGAAAATTCTTGCGGCGTTCGAGAAGGAGCAGACGGGCGTTCAAATAAACTTGGAGAGGGCGAAGTCAAAGACGTTCTCCGACCTCGTCGGTCTCATTGCCCCGCAGCTTATAGACATTGCCGGCGTCCAGTAACCGGGGAACGGCGCCTTTTTTATTCGGCGATTCTGTTCAGATAAATCTGCGCTTTTTTGGTGAACTCTCCGAAATGGTCTGTTTCAATGCTTTTCAGGAATGCCTTCCGCGCTTCCGGTTTTTCTCCCTTCGCCAGCAGAATCGCCCCTAAACTGTAATATCCGTCGGGGTCATAGGGTTTTATTTCTATCGCTTTCCTGTAAGCGGAAATTGCTTTTTCTATTTCACCTTCCTTTTCAAAGATGCGCCCGAGCAATCTGTACGAGGTAAAACAGCGGGGATGAACCTTAAATGCCTTTTGTAAAGTGGAAAACGCTTTCTTTAAATTTCCTTTTTTCAGGTAAGTCAAACTTGTTTTTTCGTAAACTTTATCTTTGCAGTAATTGACCGTATTTTTATCCTTTATTGTTTTTTTCCCTAACTTCAGGGCGTATTTAAACCATTTAAGCGCCTCGTCGAATTCCGCTATTTCCCCCAGAGCGTCCCCCAGTTCCATTGCGGCGAGAAAGAAAGAGGAGTCGTGTTTAAGCGCTTTCCTGTAATGTTCTATCGCCGTCCTGATATTTTCAGGTTCTATACTTTTCCCGTCCCACGCTTTTTTTGCCATTGAATATTCTTCGTACGCTTTGATGGAAGTCGTATTGACCGAAGAAACCTCAAACTGTCCTATCCCCTCCGCCGATTTACCGATAAGCGACAGTATGCGCTGCGATAATTTCTCTTCAAGAAAAAATATATCCTTCATTTCCCCCGTTACCTCGCCGCTCCCTTCTATTTTTCCGGTGTTTACGTCAATTACCCGCATGCTTATTTTAATATTCCGGTCAAAGTACTGGAATTCGCCCAGAACAATGATGTTTGCGCTCAGCAGTTTCCCCGTATCAACCGCCGCCCCTTCGGTAATTCCGGTTAATTTAAGTTTCATTTCATCCAGTATTTTTTTTACATAATACCTTTCCACGATTATTAAGTCCTTTACTTCCGACAGTTTGGTTATCAGGGAAGAGGCAATGCCTTCGGATATCCAGTCAATATTTTTATAACCGGACAGGTTTTCAAACGGAAGTATCGCCAGAATTTGTTTTTTCTCGGCGGAATAAGAAAAAATTGTTCCGGGGGAC
>JBDRMV010000022.1:0-4012 GCA_043811795.1 bacterium
TGAATTTGTAAAAATAAACTATACCCAGAATACAGAAAAGCGGCAGAACCGCATAGAGATTACGGACGCCGTAAAACCCCGCAAAAATCCCGCTCAAAAGCGGTCCCGCAAAATAGGCGACGTCAAAAACGGTGCTGTACATTGAAATCAGTTCGCTATGCCTGGCGCTGCCGGAAACGAGCGAAGGAATATAATTCGATTCAAAAAACGCCCAGCCGAGACCGTAAAAAACCGCCGACAGAAAAAAAACAGGATAGGAACCCGAAAACCTGAATCCGAAAATGGAAAAAACAAGAAGGATTATTCCCGCGAGAAGACAATTCCTCATGCCCATGCGTTCGAAAATCCGGGCGGCGAAAACTCTTAACAGAATCGTTGAAACCGCCAGAAACGTGAAAGCGAAAGCAAATTTCACAAGCCCCAACTCTCCGGCGAGGATGGGGAGAAAAACGATTATCGAGGAATACGCAAAAATAATCAGAAAGAGCAGGACGAAATGCGGATGCTTCCTGAAAATAAGTTTATAGAAGATTTTCTTTTCAAAACCCGAGGGACGTCCGGCGGTTTTTCTTATAAAGAATACCGCAGCCGCAGAAACAGCGAAAAAAACCAGCGAATATATTATCAGGACGGTGAAACCCGACTTTCTCAGGATTTCAACGCCGAGCGCGGGAGCAAAAAGAAGCGGAACGATAAAAATCGTCGAAAAAATCCCGTAAAGGCGCGGAGCCGAGGGCCCGGCTATTTCGCTGTTTACGCTTTCAAGCAGCAGAAGAAAAAAACCGCACAGCCCCACGCCGAAAACAAAACGGGAAAAAAGAAAACCGGCACGGCCGGCGGAAAAAATGTAACCCACGTGCGAAAAAAACATAAGAAACAGGCCCAGCAAAAGACCCGTTTTTAAAGGCCGCCCGTAAACGAATTTCGAAATAGGAACTCTCCATATCACGGAAAGAACCGCGTATGCGCCGAGGATTAAACCCACGTCCGCCGTGTTTGAAAAAATGCCGTAAAGATGCAGCGGAAATGCGGAGGTGAGGAGGTCGATTGAGGCAATTACGCCGAACCCCGCGATATAGTATGCTGTAAAATTAGTCAAGAAAAACCGCGCAGTAATCGGTAAATTTGTCCTTCTTACGGAGTTCTTCGAAAATAGGACGGGCTTTTTCCATGAGACCGCTTTCCCACAAAGTTAGAGCTAAGAAAAATCTCGCCTCATATTTGAATTTCTCGTTTTCCGCGGAGAAACACTCAATTGCTTTTTCAATTTCTCCTTTCTGATAATGCGCAAGGCCCAGAAGAAAAACCGCTTCCGGATATTCCTTTTCAATTTTTTTCAGTTCTTCAATCGCTTCGTCGGGATTGTTGTCTTTCATCCAGTTGAGCGCAAGACGCATGGAAAAATCATCCTTTTTAAGGGTGCCCGATACCGCGGCAAGCGAACTTCTGGATGCCGAAAAATGCGCGCGGGCCTCATCCGTCTCGTAAAGTTTAAAGAGGATTTCCTTGTCGTCCGGATATATCTTGAGAAACTGCGAAAAATAAAAAGCCGCCTTCGTCAGATTTTTCTTCCTGTAATAAACCTCGCCCAGCCCGCGGTATAGGGACGGCGTTTTTACGCCGCTCGTTTCAAGAAAAACAAATTCTTTTTCGGAAAATTCCCACAAACCCGCTTTAAGGAAAAGTTCTCCCAGTTTCAAACGGACGAGAAAATTGTTTTCATCAATACCTTTCGCTTTTTTCAGAACATCTATTGCCGCGAGGGAATCGGCTTTCTTTTCGTAAAGGGCAGCAAGGGCAAAAAGCATCTCGACTTTTTCCTTCTTTCCGGTTTTGGGCGAAGCGGAACCGTTTTTTAATAAGACAATCGCGCCGTCTATGTCCCCGTTTCTCTCCATGGAATTCGCTATCTTCAGGGGGGAATGTCTGAAAATTTTGACCGTCGCGCAGGAAGATAAGAAAACAAGAGCGACAGCGCACAAGAGCGCAAGTTTGATGTCGGAGTGTAAAGTGAAAACTTTACATTGGTCAAACTTTCGTTTGACACTCCAATCGCCTAAACTCTTAATCATTTCACTCCCTTTTCGCTTCCTTTATTTTTTCAAGCGTCTTAACCAGAAAAACGTGCCTGATTTCTCCGGTTTTTTTCAGGCATTCCTCGTAACCTTTCTGCTGCGCCTGCGAAAATTTATCAATGTCAAGCGGCGATATGTCATCCATATTGGGAGATATTACGACATCCGCCAGCTTCAACTGTTCTTTTGAAAGGAGAGTCCCCGATATCGAAATAACCTGCGTCAGAACCGAAATTATATTTTTGGTATCCGCCATAATCGTGCTGCCGCCGGCCCACGAAGCAACGATCATGTCCATTCCGGAGTCCTTCGCAATATCCGTCGGGACATTGTCTATAACGCCTCCGTCCACAAGCAGCCGGTGCTTATAGGAAACAGGCTCAAAAATTCCGGGGATAGAGGAAGACGCCCGGATGGCGGGAATCAGCCGTCCTTCTTTAAAAATTATTTTTTCCCCGGTTTTCAAATCGCAGGCAATACAGATAAACGGTATTTTTAAATCCTCAAATGTCTTTTCTCCGATATAAGAAGTAAGCAGTGCCCCCATCCTTTCGTTCGAAACGATACTGCTTAAGTTCAGCATCCTCACCGGAGTAATCTTAAACTCAACGAGTTTTTTCCAGTTAAGGTCAGCCCCCATATTCGCAATCTCCGAAATACTCATTCCTGTTGCGTAGAGGCCTCCGGCAAGGGAGCCAACGGAAGTTCCGACAATCAAATCAACGGGAAAATTCCATTCTTCCCAGCACTGAAGCACGCCTATATGGGCAATTCCCTTCGCGGCGCCGCCGGAAAGGACGAGCCCGACCTTTGCGCGATCCTGTGCCCAGCAGCTCTGTGAAAGGATGTAAAGATAGTCCGAAATTTCCGCCGAAAACGCCGGCATCCTAAGTAAAAAAATGCAGAGCAGCAGTAAAACGCCATGGGGCATCTTTACTCTGACGGGGAACTGACCCGCCGGGTCATCCCGAAAGCGGTTAATACTTTGAAATTTCACTTCCCGTGGAAAATTTGAGGAAAGCAGCCGCAACGAGCAGGTCCCGCTCGGCGGTTAAATAATCCATCATCACTTCCTTCCATTTTTTTATGTCTTTCACCCCGCTCTTCGACGGGATACTGAAAGAATCTTTACGCTTTTGCGCCAGACCGAAGATTTTTGTCGAAAACTCAAGACCCCGATACGCCTGCTCGACCTGACTCTTTATCCTTTCTTCTTCCGAAGAAATAAGAATTTTCGTTTTCTGAAAAAGCGCATTCCGCTCCATGAACTGCTGCCACCGGACACCGCCGTCATAGAGAGGGAAAGTCAAACTCACCCCCACCTGAAAATTGGACGACCATTCATCCTCTATGGCGTGCAGATAATCGTACTTGGAAAAGAAATCGACGTTCGGGAACTTAAAACTCTTCCCCAGTTCCACCGAAAGCGAATCGATTGATTCCCTCGCTTTCAGGCCCTTCAGCTCAGGCCGGTCCTGCTGCGCAATCAGGATAAGTTTAGTAAGATTCCCGTCTAAAACGGTCTCATCCGGTACGAGGGTGACGAGAACCTGAGCACTATCGATAAACTCCGCGGAAACCAGAGAATTAAGTTCGTGCAGCGTCTTATTCAATTCCATATCCAGATTTATTTTTTCCTTTTCCATCTGCATTCCTATTTCCGCTTCAAGAGAACCGGGGTCGGTTTTTGCGATAGACGTTTCCGCGCTGGAAATAACGGCGCTCATTTTTTTCAGGTAGAAAACTTCTATGAATTTCCTTTCGACCTCGTAAATAATTCTGTTTTTCTCGGTGAGATACTGCGCCTGGGTGGACAGGAGATTGTGCGATGCCTGCTTTTCGATTGTCTTGTTTTTTCCGCCGGTGTAAAGCGGCTGGTCCAGCGTAATCCTCGTCCCGTAAAGTTCCTCTGAATCGGGCCGGAGATTAAACGCTCC